>DATFDI010000166.1:0-3073 GCA_035252175.1 Nitrososphaeraceae archaeon | reverse complement strand
ATATTATAGAATTTAAATTTGAAAATCCCTGTAGACTCGGCAAGATCCCTTCACTTCTTATTCAGAAGGAAAGTCCCTCTCACCTACTCTGCAGGGCTCTCTGTGCACTACTAAGGATATTTCGTAGGCCTAAACCTACTTTGTATCCTGTTCGCACACAGATATCAATATTATAGACATTCGCGCTTATTACCTTTTGCATGTCATATTATTTCTACATATTGAGTTATTAATTTCAGAGATACCTCAACAGCTAATCCGATTAATGTCCGAAAAGAGCCATAGGTTGCACCATTCATAATAACGTGTATAACTGAGATATGGATAGTGTATGAAGTTTAATAATGATGACCTTCTAGGTGACATTAATCTTAGGATAATCGATGCTCTAAGTAAAGACTCATCAATGCCATTTTTTGAGATAGCTAAACAGATTGGCATATCTGATGTCACAGTATATTTGAGAGTTAGAAAATTAAAAGACAATGGAGTAATTAACAAGTTTACATTATCTTTAGATAACGACCTTTTAGGATACGATAAATAAAGAAATTCTGGGGTAATATTGGATTGACTTCCCACGAATTGCTTGTGTTACTCTGACAAACCAGGTTATTACCATTATGCTAATTGCTTAGTCATAGGTGCTCTCAGTTATAATATATTTGACTTGCGCTTAAGTGCGCAGCACAATAATACACATAGGGATGATAGATGTGTGATGTGTGGAAAACGGCTTTAATTGGCTATGAACAAGACAACAATAATGAAAATCAATTTATCGATGGCATGTATCTTTTCTAAAGTATAATTAAAGAATTTATTTCGTACTTGTTTTCGCAAATACGGAAAAGCCTTTAGAACATCACTACAGCAAACAAGATAAGGAAAAGCTGAAATGGAATTTTGCAGCCTATTAACACAACGTAATGTATTCTTCTAGTGAAAAAATAAATTAAACACGAAGTAGCAAGGGAAATATCATAGTAGCCATGTTAGTTATATAACCTATTTTGCGCTATTATGATTTACTTGATGGTTCCGACTCGGCATTATTCTGGTAGAAACAAAAAACGATCAGAAGAAGCTACAAGAGTCGTTTATGGAGTCGAAACTGTTGTAAATACAGTATTGCAGTTTATAGATAAAACAAATAATAAAATTGATGCATGTATTGACCAGACAAGACCATCGTTAGTCATTGATATTGATGTATTAAAGCAAGCCTTTCTTGATGCAAAAAAGAGAGGAGTTTATCTAAGGTATATTACTGAAATTACCAAAGATAATCTTTCATATTGTAAAGAACTGATGACAATGGTAAATGAGCTCAGACATTTAGATGGAATTAAAGGTAATATGTATCTGAGTGAGACAGGTTATCTTGCCCCTGCAACTTATCATGAAAGAGGAAAACCTGCAACACAGATTATCCATAGTAATGTAAAGGAAATTGTAGAACACCAAACGTATGTATTTGATACTCTGTGGACAAGAGCTATTTCTGCAGAAGAGAGATTTGAACAGATAGAAGAAGGAGCAGGACATGAATTTGTTCAAATTATCGCTAATCCACAAAAGGCAAGTCGTATTTTTTCTGAATTAGTAAGATCTGCAAAAGACGAGCTTCTATTATTTCTTGCCAATGATAAGGCCTTGGCTAGAATAGATAAATTAGGACTTGTCGATCATATGATAAAAATATCACGAGAAACAGATCCAACTATCAAGATTATTACCCCTTTGAACCAAGGGAGTTCAGAAATTGTAAACAGGATAAACAAGATGGCGCCATCTATTAGGATTCTAAATAGCGATAATAATTCAGCATTTGGTATATGCATAATAGATGGTGAAAAGCTACTCAGGATAGAGATTAGACAATCGGAAGTAGACGATTTTTCAGAAGCAACTGATTTTGCCATCTATTCTAACAGAAAACTTACGGTAAATTCCTTTAAATCAATATTTGAATTACTTTGGAATGAGCGAATCTTAAATGAACAGCTTAAAGTTCACGATAAAATGCAAAGTGAGTTTATTAATATAGCAGCTCATGAATTAAGGACGCCAATTCAGGCTATTCTAGGATATACTGAGCTTCTGAGAGAAGATAGATCTAAAAATGAATTGAATTTTATAAATCCGATACTGAAAAATGCACAAAGGCTTCACAAACTAGCAAATGACATACTTGATGTAACAAGAATTGAAAACAAACAGCTGAAGCTCGATTTAGAACGATTAGACCTAGTTGATCTGATAGCAGATATTGTACAAGATTTCAAAAAAGATGATACTAATGCAATGACAAGCAAACATAATAGCCACAGATCCGATTCCCGAACTAAGTTAGTACAACTGAAGTATCAACCCGAAGAAGACGTTATCTTTGTAGAAGCAGATAAAGGAAGGATAACACGGGTCATTTCCAACCTTCTGGATAATGCAATCAAATTTACTAGAAATGGACTGATTACCGTTATATGTAGACTAGAGTGCCGGACTAACGAAGGTAATGATAACAGCCATCATGCAAACGCAATTATAACTATTAAAGATACTGGCTCAGGTATATCTCCAGATATTTTCCACCGGTTATTTACGAAGTTTGCTACAAATTCTGATTCAGGAACAGGATTGGGCTTATTTATTTCCAAGAATATTGTCGAAGCTCATGGTGGCAAGATATGGGCAGAGAACAATCAAAATGAAACCGGTGCTAGTTTTAGCTTTAGCTTACCAATAGTTTGCGAAGAACAACAATAGTAGTAGTAGTAGCGATAGAACACTAGACACTTTAATTTCGACTACCGAGAGTAGTCGATGCTAATGATTAATGTATCAATCATCCATTAGCTTGTCTGAGAACGAAACATATGATTTACTATTTTACTCAATTCTATATTTGACAATTCTTGTTGCCGCTTGCTTTCCTTTTGTTCTTTTCTTTTTGTACGCTCTAGTTTAGAGAGCTTGTCATAATGATATGTTTTGACAATGTGTAGATTTCCATGTTTATCTTGCCTTAGTTTTTGACATTCTGTTTTAGATACAAGTTTTTGACATAGTG
>DATFDI010000165.1:0-5459 GCA_035252175.1 Nitrososphaeraceae archaeon | reverse complement strand
GTATTATCAGTATAGTTTTGAAGAATATAATAGATAAGATTATAAAGTTTAAACAGACTGAGTTTATTATTTCTAAACGGACTCCAATCTAGTCTTCTCCTGCTGTAATCTATTACGTCTGACAATTTCCTTATCAATTTCTTCCTGTTTTATCTCTTCCCCTCTACGTCCTGGTGTTTTCCCTTGCTGATGATTTACATTCCTTCTTTCTTCTGCCATTTCATCACCTTGAGAGTAGCCGCCAGCACCAAGTTGATACTTTTTCTTTTGCAACTCCTGTGCATATCTTTCTCTGAAAAATTTCTCTTCTTCTGTGTCGTCATCATTAGGCATACATGCTATTTGCTTTCTGTATTAAATGAACTTTATGCGTTAAATGGATTAATTTATTTCAACTGACTGTTATTATCATAATATTTCCTTTTCTTTATCATCCTGTAAAATGTGGAATTCTTGTCAATTAGTTCTGGTTATGCTGGCTAAAATATCCTTGCTGATATTATAGGTAGCATAAACCAATTAGTGATGAGTATAATATTGCATCACCTCTCTCCCATATGAACTAGTTGGCTTGTGCTCACACACCCAGTCCGTCCCGACCTAGTGTATTAATGTATAATATTTGCAGTTTGCTGACATCTCAAAATGCGGATTGTTGACTTTGCTGACATGCTCCAATGGTCGATAAATGAAAAGATAAAAGATTGTAAAGATAGTATACATGAAGCACACAATCCAATATACAACCAAAGTCTAGAGGTTGAAATAGAAGCTTTGGAATGGGTTCAAGGACAAATACAACATTTGGTTATTAACAATGAAAACAGGGATACGAAAATACAGATTTGACCAGCTGCATTGGATGGCTTTTTGATGTATCTATTGACAGTGATTACGCCATAGTATCTATAAAGACAGAAGCTGGACAAATACTTAAGCTTAGAGATCCATATCGTCCAAGATTCTATATATTACCAGGAAATGATGCTGATGGATTACATCTTTTTCAAATATTATCTAGGGAAGAAGAGATAGCAGTTAGTTGGGCAGATAGATATACGAATCTTTTTGATAGGACCGAACAAACAAAGTTACTATATGTACAACTACAATCCTCAAGGTGCTATCAACCTCTGCTAAAGAAGCTGCAAAACGATTGTCGAGTAAAACAATTGTTCAACACCGACCTTTTGCATGTCCAGCAGTACCTCTTTACCAAGTTAAAAATCGAACCTGCAAATAAAGTAGAAGTAAAATATGATGACAGATTAAAGCTGCTTGAGATAGTTAAGGTTGATGACGAGAATGACGTAAATCCTCCACCGTTTTCATTACTATATTTTGACCTTCATACATATTCAGGACTACTTGCTTCCGAGGACTCCATTCGAATAATAAAAGTAAGATGTGGAGAAGATGAAGCAGTATTTGAAAATAATGAAGAAAGTGTAATTTTGCAGCAATTCTCAGATTACGTTCGGGACAAAAGCCCTGACATTATGGTCTGTATGGGTGATTACGATAATGGCAAAGTGCTGAGGCATCTAATGGCCAGAGCAGAGAAAATTGGATTTGAATTACAGCTTGAAAAAATCTATATCAGCAGTAGCTATAGAAAAACAACATATTTTGACCAGTTTGGGTTTGCAGGATTGATAGAGCGAGCAAGATTTGGTTTTCTTCCATTAGATAAAGCTGCCAAATACAGTATAAACCGTCTGATTGATAGCAGGAATTGTTATGAATTAATTCAACAAGGTTTTGTTATTCCCTCCAGGACTCATGGTATCGATAACAATAATCATGAAAATATTAGAACTGTAGAGCAAATAGTTTCTGGCGACAAGGGTGGTATGATTATTTCCCCTCAAATAGGACTACATGAAGATGTTTTGGCACTCGATTACGATAGCGAATATGCAAATTTATTTGTGAAGCATAATTTGAGCTATGAAACGGTTGGCTGCAAAGCTATAAACAGCCAAAACAAGGGATTACTTCCTACTATAGTAGAACGATATCTCAAAAGGCGAACTTATTTCAAAAAGCTGTTAAAAGACCTTCCAAAAGACAGCACAGAATATTTATGGTGTGAGCAGCGAGTTAATTCATTAAAGAATATCCTTGTTTGTCTTTATGGTTCAACTGGTTCTCTTTGGAACAGATTTGGAAACGTACTTGCTTTTGAGGAAATTAACAGGCTGTCTAGGGAAGTACTGATAAAAACAAAAGATATTGTAGGAAGGCCTTGATGATAAAGACCTTGTCATTTCTAAAATGCTTCGACAAGACATACAAAAATACAAGAATTTGTTCCCACATGTATCAGCAGCTATTCAATCCAGAAGGTATCCTTTGAAAGGTGAGACAATTCAGTATATGTATACGGACTCAAAGCATAACAACCCGCTTTGCAGAGTGGTTCCTATTGAAGACTTGACATCTCTTCCTCAGTACGATAAGGAAAAGTACAAAGAAATGATACTTGACGCCGCAGAAACAGTTCTTGGATTTTTTGGTTTTGATAGAACATCTTACAGCAAGATTAAGATTTTTCATCTTGATCCCTTCTACATAACTCCATGAAAACATGATTTGCCATAATTGCATAATCTCGTTCCTCGTAAGGATTATCTGCCATAGTGTACATGCCGCTCAGATCTATTCTATATATCAAGCTATGTTGCAGGATTAAACGAATGTTGCGGCGTGTGTCTTTGTACTATCAAAGGCATCTGCATCTGTAATCTTTACCGATATGTAATTTGATCCATTCCCTCCCGTGTATTCGAGCAGCATTATGACAAGTAATAAGGCAGGTTCAGTTAATATTTTATACTTATTATTAAATAGTCCTTCTAACAGGGGAGAACAAAGGAGATAGAACATCCACAAACAAGAGCATTAAAAGATAGTTCAGAAATTTTCAGTTATATGAAGTCAATCGCTGAGAATGCAGATGAACAATCAACTTGTTGTTCAATAGGTGGAATGCAATTGGTTTACAATTATTTCTTTAACGAATACAAGGAAATGGTCGATAGAAGCAAAAGAAGCAAAGGAGTAAGATGGATTACTTCTATAGACAAAGATGCAATAGATTTGGTTAAAATATTTCTGGACTCAGGAATGCAAGTAAGACATCTTAAAAACCTTATACATCTAGATTTTGCTGTTGATAACAAAAACTTCAATGCTACTATAGACAAGATGGAAGGAGGCAAATTAATGGAAAGTCTGTTAATTAGTAATGAGCCTGCATATGTTAGCCATTACAATTCTGTCTTCGAAGATCTATGGAAAGATGGCATTGATGCTGCGGAGAGGATTAAAGATATTGAAGCAGGACTTGACCTGGAATATATTGAAGTTATTGCTAGCTCCTCTAAAGCAGAAGAGAGGTATTTGAATATAGTAGGATCTGCACAAGAGGAAATATTATGGATATTCCCTACTGCCAATGCTCTTATTCGTCAAGATAAGATAGGCGCAATACCATTAGCAAAACAAGCAGCAAAAGAGAGGAATGTACTTGTTAGAATATTAATACCCGCAAGCAGTTTAATTGAACAAAAAGTTCAGGAACTAAAAGAATATTGTCCTTTGGATACTACTACGATAGACGTCAGATACATAGAACATACCTCAGATACCAAGGCCACAATCCTAGTAGTTGACAGAAAAGATTCTTTAGTTATGGAATTAAAAGATGATTCCAAAACAACATTCTATGATGCTATAGGATTATCAACTTATTCTAACAGCAAGGCAGGTGTTTTATCTTATGTTGCAATATTTGAGAAGTTGTGGAAACAATCAGAATTATATGAACAATTAAAAATTCATGATAGAATGCAAAAGGAGTTTATTGACATAGCAGCTCATGAACTACGTACTCCTATACAACCAATTATCGGTCTATCTGAAGTTGTTCTTCGCAATCCAAAAGATGCAGAACAAGCAAAATTGTTGGAAGTTATTAATAGAAATGCAAAGAGACTTGAACGACTCACAGAGGATATACTAGATGTAACAAAAATTGAAAGTCAATCATTAAACCTAAAAAAAGAGCTATTTAATCTAAATGAAGTAATATCAAATGCCATAGAAGATATAACGACAAAAAAGGTCTTCTCTTCTTTCTCTATAAAAGCTACCTATCCTGAAATAAAATTATTGAACAGTCAGCAACTGCAGGACGTTTCTGTTTATGCAGATAAAGGAAGAATAGCCCAGGTTGTTTTTAACCTCTTAGATAATGCTGCCAAATTTACGAAAGCAGAAGGAGGTAATATTAGTATTATGATAAAAGTAGAAGGGGCGGAAGGACAAGCACAAAATAACAAAAATGAACAGCAGGTTATTGTCAGTATAAAAGACACAGGCACAGGAATAGATTCTGAAGTATTGCCAAGACTATTTACAAAATTTGCTACCAGATCTCAGACTGGTGGTACTGGCCTCGGATTATTCATATGCAAGGGTATCATACAATCTCACGGTGGCAAAATATGGGCTGAGAATAATACAGGTGGTAAAGGGGCTACATTTTCATTTAGTTTGCCTATAAAATAGAACTACAT
This sequence comes from Nitrososphaeraceae archaeon, assembly GCA_035252175.1. Classification (GTDB taxonomy): domain Archaea; phylum Thermoproteota; class Nitrososphaeria; order Nitrososphaerales; family Nitrososphaeraceae; genus JAFAQB01. The sequence goes on along the minus strand of DATFDI010000165.1, from coordinate 876 downwards.
AGGATATTTTGAATTTAGTGCACTGCTTAGATATTAAGAATTGTACAAAAAGTTATGGTGTTATTTGACCAGTAGCAGAATTATAGCAACTACCCCTTTGTACTGCAAAGCAGTACGGTAGTGTTGAGTTGTAAAATGTTTCATTAAATCCTGGCATATATTGTACGACTTTGCCATCACTACCACCAATGCGAAATGACGATTTGGATGTATCGAACTTTTTGATATTGTTGCCATTATTATAGCCGCTGTTAGCATCATTACTATGACTGTCTGCTGTCTCTGCTCACGAACCGGGAGCTATAATACTACAACCATTGTTGCTGTCCAAAAGAAAGCATCGAACAATCATATAGGATGATGATAAGCAGTCTTAGTCGACAGAAACCAAAACTGTCTTATTGATACTACTTTATTGAAAGATAGCCATAAATAGTAACAAAAAAGCAAAATATTGTCAGATGGAAAGTATAGTATTTCTAATAGACTAGCTTCAAATCAAATAAAAGCAATGAAACCAAACGAAATGGTGTCTGCTCCCGCTATGCATATTTCTTCAAGAAGTCCAAAGTCTTTTGCCAGGCATCTATGGTTTCATTTGGGGCATAGTTAGCTCCAGAAGGATTTGCAAACGCATGTCCTAATCCTTTGTATATGTGTATTTCATTTGGTATACCAATACTATCTAATGCTGCTTTGAATTGCTGTATATTAGATAATGGAATAGCTTGGTCGTTATCTCCAAATATTCCAAGTACAGGCCATTTTATATTTGAGAGTTGTTGTTTATCTGTTACCAATGGAGTTCCATAGTATAATATAGTTGCAACCAGTGGATGCTGTTGACTATGCAATGCTAACTGCAGAGCCTGTCCT
>DATFDI010000164.1:0-35188 GCA_035252175.1 Nitrososphaeraceae archaeon | reverse complement strand
AAGACTTTAAATCCATTGTCATATAGATATCTCATCTCAGCATCAAACAGATTCACAGTAGTATCAATGGGTCTATTACTATCGCTTAAATCAGGATAATTAACGAGGATGTGATATACAATTATAGGGATTGCGCGTACTGCTCCATCCTTGTTATAGGTATTCTGGCTATTAACAGCTGAGAGGAATTTTTGAAACATCTGTGCATTGTTATACTCAAAGCGAAACTTAACGCAGGTGCCAGCACTACCGGTATTAGCACTATTATTAGCAGAGCAGCCCTCCTCAATATGCTTATGAGCCCAACTATTGATAGAATATCTATTTTCTGGAATTACCTTTCCATCATTAAGAGATATTCCGCAGTTGACTCTCTGCTGCTGATTGTTTACATTACCACTAACATCGCCGCCGCACTGCAAAAGACTAAGTGCAGATGATTTGGTGTCAGTTCTGGCTAAATCATAGTATTTGGCAACTGTATTTACAACCTTTGAGTCATCAGATCCTTTGCCGTTAGGATATGCAAAAATTGTTGGATTAAAGCCATGGTTCTCTAGGCATTGTTTTGATTGGCCTATTTCATAATCCAAATCGGCCTGTGATGATAAATCATTTAGATTCGGGTGATTCATGGTGTGTGCCTCAATATCCATGCCATCTTGCTGCAGTGCAGCTATTTCCGGCCATGTAACGGATACATCATTATCATGAGAGCCTGCTTCTACCCAATTGCATACTTCAAAGAACGTTGCTTTAAAACCATATTTGTCTAGGATAGGTTTGGCGTAAGTATAATCGCTTTCATGCGAGTCATCAAAATTTATGATCACAAGTTTGTTGTTTGAACTAGAATCGACTCTTGGTGTTGGTTGAGATGCTTGACTGGTCGGTTTATGTTTACTGCTATTCGTTTTACCAGCGGATGTTGACGTCTTAATTTTCTTGGCTTCAGCGTCTATACCAGTAACACTGTAAGTACCTATAGACATTAAGAGGATTGCTAGTGTTAAGATAAACAAATACCTAGAACTAGATAATGTCATAGCTGTTGTTGTTTGATAACGAATGATGGCTGTATACTATAAATGGCTTGAACTGGAAATGTTGTAAAATATGATTCATATTAAACTATATTGGTGATTATAGTCCTATAATATTTTGGAATGCAAATACAAGAAAAAAATATTAGAAAATTGTATCTAGCCATTTGCATTGTGTGAGATATGAGTGGCTGCATCAAGTCCTTATATATTGGCGAAGAGTAGCGCACATTCTAAACTTAGCATAGGATGTACAGGATCGACAGCTGCATCTATTAATAGTCAAAATTTAGGTTTCTTGGTGCAGTCCGGAGGTATAGGTTCTGACCCAGTTGTAGGACATGCAGGAGGAGTCGGTGAACTACCTTTTCTAGTTGTCAATGATGATTCTTGTCCACCTCCGCGACCACCTGTCTGTCCCAAGTCAGTGGAACTACCTTTATGGTGATGCGTTGATGTAGGATTATTATTACTAAGTGGTTGTGACTGGAGCTGATTTGTCGTACTAGTAGGACAATTACCATTAGCATCTGGCGCTGAACCATCAGGACATGTCATTTGAGGTGCTGCATTTGGTGATGCTAAAGTACCGCCACCGAGAATCTTACCTGAGTTGACTGGAATATGAGGACGATAAACTGGCGTGCAGTTCTCGAATTCGCCTGTCTGTGTGTTAACGTTACAGTCCTGGCAATTTCCAGCGTTTACACCCCAACAACAAGTAGCACTTAGCGTCTGTGGGTGATTATGACATATACTACGAGAACAACTATCTCCGAAGCATGGGTCTGGCGGCTCGGCAATAACACGAGGTAAGAAAATTTGACTGTAGGTCAATGAACCAATTAATAACAATAATAACGATAGAACAACACAGATCACCGGTGTACCCCTAGAGTTTATAGCCAATTTTAGTGTCATATCTCCAACCATCATGGTGCAGACTGCGAAGATGTTGGTAGATTGTTATTGTTGTTGAGAGGCGGATTAGTCTTTGATCCGTGATTCGTGTTAGAAGCAAATCCACCTCCTGGCCAATTGCTGCTAGGAATACAATATGGGCTTACGCCTGGATCACAGGGAATGCAACTTTGGCCTCCTGGAGCACAATATCCAGTTGGAGAAAACGCACCACCGGATTTTGCAGCGAATGCGTTAAAATCTGTTATCGATGAAAACGTCGTTGCCGTTACCGCAAGTAATATCGTAGCTGATATTGGTAAGACTAGTCGCACTTGTGTATGGATTTTCTTATCCATTATCATTAAGGAGTGTAACTAGTCTAGAGGTGTTAATATCTTAGTGAACATAGTTAAGTTAAATAGAAATAGTACATAGTTAGTGAGAGTTGGATTAGATTACGCCATTAACGCAGTGATATGATATGTTATGCAGCATTAACAGATGTAGCCATGTCTGCGTATACTTGTTTACTGTAATATGCCGTTAACGCTTAGTGTCTTATTCTACTTGGAATTATACTAATGCCATTCTTGTATCATTTCAAAGTGAACATAGATACGATATCATTTACCCCATTTCCACATTGTAAAGGTGTTAGTCCCATTGCTATTCATGTCAACTTTGTATACAGCTACAGCATTGCTTAGAAAAGATAGGTTACCAGTTGCATTTGGATTAAAAAGTGCGATACCATAGTTTCCTATTGCCTGAAATGCATATGTCGCTTTTCCAGATGACTGTGGTGTAGTGACAAAATCAGCTTTACCAGTGATATATACAACACCTCCTGCTCTAGGAATAATGAAACCATGTCCATTGCTGGTAATGCGTATACCATTAGTAGTTCCATTACCAGAGAACGTTGCTTCAATTGCTTCAGTTCCATTAATAACAACGGCCTTTTGACTGGTAAGCTTGAAATGCTCGCTATACAATGGCTGATTTAGATTAATGATGCCATCATTGTCATCAGATTGCGCGAGTACATTTGATGACTGATACAACGCACCAGCAGTTACTAACAATAAAACCATGGTGCTAAAGACAAAGCCATTTGCACGGGTAGACACATTCATTTTGTAGTAAGCAATGAGAATCTAAAATTTAACTATTTCATCATTCTATTGCTGGCTCAACAATTGAGGAAAACAAAGAAGAATTCCGATTACATTGCCACCGGCTGTACCAATATATACAATCAATACTTATTAATTACTAATATACTTGTCAAGCAATGGCAACAAGATTATATGCGATGGCTATGGGTCAGCCAGTTTTGTATTTAGTAATCGGAGTCATCGCGATAACAACCATTCTTATTATTCCTGTCACAAATGCATTTTCTGTAACTACTGAGAACCCCTCATTTACAAATAATAACAATGCAAGTAAAACATCATTACTATTAAATACAATTTCTCAACGTCTCAACAATACAATAGCAAACTTAATGGGTATTGCAGAGGCATCAATGAATAGATCTAATTCATTTGGGAAGCTGCCACAAGCAAAACTCACAAGCGATATTAAAATAAAGTTTCACGGAATTCCTAGCGACCAAGAGTTGGAAAAAAGAATTGAAGCCAAAGTGCTGCTGGCCAATAACAAGGCTTTACTATATGTGGGTTTATTATTACCAAATGGAGATCGCTACTTTGGTGAACCATATTACCCATATCAAACTAATAGCTCTGTAACCAATTTCGCATATAAAGATCACTTTATTGGTGCACTAAAAACCAAACAGCCATACCTAAGCAATGTATTCAAAGCAGTAACCACTGGCCAACCACTTGCAATTCTGGCTAGCCCAATTTACGCAGATGTAAAAAACCACCAATCATTGATAGGAGTACAAGTATTAGGATTGAACTTTTCATACTTTAATGATTTGGTAAAATCGATTATGCCGCCGACAATAGAGGCTAGCAATATTAAGAGAATAGTATTAGTAGACAATAACGGCACAGGAGTAGCCGATTCATCTTTTGATAACAAGAACAAAACCACAGAGTCATTCAAGAATCTCCAAAGCTTTCAAAATGCAAAAAACGGTGAAACTGGTTCATTGACAGAAAATGTAAACGGTAAGAATATGTTGGTTTCCTACACACCAATAAAGTTTGCTCAAACTAGGTGGATTGCCTTATTATTTTCATGCTGATGAAAGACTCATGGTCTGAACCTGGATTGAGCATCGCTACCGCATGCGATGATACATAGGCAAAGTTATAGTAGCCAAATTACAAGATAAACAATAAATAGATTTAACAATTGCTCTAGCAGTGGATATACTGCTGCTACCTCCAATATTCGTTTTATGTGCCTCATGTTATTGGTGTGCAACTTATTTTGATAAGTCCAAAATACCAGCAGATAATACATGCCCCAAGTGCGGCGCCAACCATATCGAATTGAGTAGCTTTTCCATCATATCAATTCAATCTTTTACTTTTGACTATAATGACGAACGTGGAGTAGAGTTAGAGTTCAAGCTGAGGCGCAAGCATAGTCAGTAAGGAAAGAAAAGAATGTACAATAGTTTTAATATAGCACAATTGTGAATCCTATGTCAAGATTGTAGCATAATATAGCATCAAATAAAAATCATTTTAATATGTAACTTGGAGTTTTTAAAATAGCAATTATCAAATGATACCATAGTTGAGTCAGCTAAAGACCACAAAACATGGTATAAAATACACTCGTGTTAGCTTTAACTTCAAAACAAAACAAGTCGAATATGGAGATGAAATGACTGCTGAGATAATGGTAAACGAACTTTAATGACAGCGATTACGACGGCGAGTTACATAGGAAAGAAGAAGAAGCGCAATCGTAATATTACTTGTACTCGAAAGCCGCAGCCCTCCGTACATGATCGAGTGAAGTTAATTCACATAGACTATGAGTATAGTGGATTAGTACAAGGTATTTGCGGAACTGTAAGTGGCATTTACGCTGCGAATGAAATATGTAAATCAGTCAATAGGCCTGAGTCAATTATCTGGGTGAAGTGGGATAATGGCGTTGAACTTGGATTAATAGAAGGAATAGATAAATACGAAATTGTGTTAGACGTCAACGATACAGCCGCTGCTATCGAATCAACGCAGTGCTAAGAGCGCTAACCACGAAAAATCTATTGACGATTCGACATCATACTACAAAAAAATAGGAATTTGATAATTATATCGCCTGCTACAATTTCTATTGTGCTCGTTCCCTTGATTGACCTGTATCAATGTTAATACCACGGGCGCTAATATGTACTCCATTGATGCTGGTACTAATACTGGCGCCAGTACGCTGGGTTAAAGCTGCTGCGTTATGTATTGGAATTACCACTAGTCCTAACGCAACTATGGCCATTGCTGCTACTAACACAATTAGAGTGAATTTTGTGTTCATTCACTTAATTAGGGAATAAAGTATGGTATTAACCCTATGCAACGAAAAACTAACTTTGCTACCTAGTTTATGACACTATATGAATATTCGTGAGAATTGCAATGGATAATATCTGTAGCGATTGCGGGTTAACTAGCTCTCATATCGCATCAAGTGAATCTTTCACGGTCAACTATAACAAGAAACGTGAGATTGATTTAGGTTTAGCTCTCATATGATATTTTGACATGCTAGACCAACAGGACGAGGAGTTACCGATGGCATTATTAGTGTTATTGCTATTAGTTATTATTAATGCAATTTAGACACCATTGTTGATCTATAACTATGAGATCTACCAGATCTCATTTATCTCTGCCAGTTTTTTGACATACCAGACTGTGCTATATGTAGGTGGAAACACTTTGCTGAAGAATAAACCATCAACTACACTATCTATTCCAACGCGATTCACTGTCTGGGCCGATTATATGGTCGGTGTAAATTGGATGCAAAAAAATAACGATGTGGACTGGAAAAATGAATGGATGGCTACCGATAATGGGAAAACATGGGTACTAAAATAATGAATCGATATATGCATGATGATAGATAAACCACTGTGATGTTCAGTTCAGGCAATTCGCTTATATACCGTCATTTGTATTTCGCCTAGTGAATGTTAGCAGAAGGAGAACCAACGCTAACCAAGTCATCTTCGGCGCCAATATTTGTTCTATGCGATAAGTGCTACTGGTGTGCTACATACTTTGACAAGACTAGGATACCTGCTGACAATATTTGTCCTCACTGCGGCGCAAACAATAACGAACTGACTAGCTTTCCTATAGCATCAAGTGAATCATTTACGGTCAAGCATAATAAGAAACGTGGAATAGAATTTGAATTCAAGCCTAGATCTAAACGTGCTAAGCCCTAGCCCCACGATTTAGTGGTTACCTTTCTCTTCCAACATGTCCAAGTGACAGGTCTTCTATGCGCTTCCTTTGCATGAATGATTAAGCTACCATCGGTTCTGTCATATCATACCAGCATGATATACAGCAGTCACAACAATCATTATAAATCTGGACTTCATTCTTTTTGCATTTTTCACATATCATATATAGATAAAACCACACATCCCCGTAAAGACAAAGATAAAAAGCTTGGATGACACTTTAGTATAACATAGAAATAGAAGACATCCTTATTTTCTAGATGTATTTGAGTAAATGCATAATTGCAATGAGACAAAAAATTAGAATTCGAGCAATTTGCTGATTTCAATAAATACCTTTAGGAGTGTAGGCGGAATAATATGAGTGCGAACCGTCACTGTGTAGCAAAGTAAAGCTAGTGAACATTCGGCTATAATCCCTGATTCTGCATCTTCACGAAAGCAACACTCTGGCGCGCACAAGCTTCAGTAATTGCGATTTTCTGCAGCGATAGTCTCCGCAACTCCTGCTCAAGTCCGCCTATCAGATTGTACTTTCTTATGTCTTCCATGAGTCGTAGGATGGCAGCTAATGGTGGTAGCTTATACAGCTTTACCGCTTGATTGATTGAGGCCTTGACAGCGATAAGTTCATCAACACCAATACCTAAAGCTGAGATTTCTTCAGTCAGCGGAAGTACGTCTTTACATTTCTGCAACAGCTTCGCATATATTTCATATTCCTTTTTTGCTCTATTCTTTCTCTTTTCTAATCGTTCTATACTCCGTAGTTCCTTTACTATTTTGCCAGAGTCATATCCGTTTTCTTTAGCATTCAATACAAGGTTTACAACTTTGTCTACATCTTGTGTAGATAGCTCATGTTTGCTAAGTGCTTCTTTTAACTTTAGATGTTCTTCTATCGCTTCGATGGTCACATTCTTTTTCTGCAGCACATCGTTGGCCTCTTTGATGTCTTGGTCAATGTTTTGCTTCTCTTCTAATTTCTGCTTGATATAATTTGGAACTTCATCTAATGGAACTGATTGCTCCCGTGATATGTCATATAGCTGATTCACATATTCTATTAGCTTGTCTTGTGGTATGCTACCGGATTGAACTCTCTCGATAAATGCTTCTATTTGATCTTGATCTACATTCGATTGCTTAAAGAATTTGTATACCCTAAGGTGTGAGGCTAGGTCGGCGAAGGTCAACTCTTGTTTCCTTATCTCCATGGATAATCCTCTGACCGATTCCAAGTCTGAATCTCCCAGTCTAGTCTTGTAATCATTGACAATACCGCTGACCGTACCTGTGCCTATGTTATTGTCTGCAGCAATTTTGTCCCTAGGCGTTCCGTTGAACCATTGTTGCATAACCCTGCGCTTGATTAACTCGTCTATAGCTGATGGCACATATATAATTATACTATAACAATGTTATAAGTGAATCGTCAGAGTTTGGTCAAATGGCATGTCAAATAGCTGTCATGTGGAAATGGAATAGTTTATGCATGATATATCAAGTATTCCATAGATGATTATCTGACGATCTAAATTTTGATGCGGCTAACATTAAATCAACGGCCAAGAACTCTGAAAATTGAGGGTGTATTAATGTTACATGAAGTTTAATAGAAGCAATCACGAAGGACAATTGTCGGGTAGGGGGAGCATTGTATACCATGATAATGGTGGGCAAGATGAGAGCACATTATTGTTGTAGAAGCAGCTAGCGAAGATAACAATGACTACATTGGTTCTGATAACATCACAATAGAGAGGCCGGAGGTAAGAGAAAAAGACCCATATCTCAAGAGGATACTCATAGTAGACGATGAGCCTGATGTCACTTTAACATTTGGTGTTGGTTTAGAAGGATATTATTATCAGAATAATAAGAAAAGAAGATTTGAAGTACATACCTACAATGATCCAGAAGTAGCATTATCAAAATTCAAGCCCAATTTTTATGATTTACTTTTAACCGACATTTTCATGCCACATATGAATGGGCTTGAGCTATATCAAAAGATAGTAGACATAGATCCCAACATTAGAGTATGCTTCATGTCTGCAGCTGAAGTGAATATAGAAGCTCTAAGGGAAGTGTATCCTAATGTGAGCTTTGGATGTTTTATTCAAAAACCAGTTACTATAGACAAGTTGGTTCAGCGATTATTAGCAGAGGTAGATTAAGTGGCAGGTTTCATACAATTATTGAGTAGTATCTAAGCTGATTACTTTAATTATAGATGGCAGAACTCGAAAACTTATAATTCAACGAGAGTATTTGAGGTAGAGCTCCATCAGATACCAGAATAACAGACCAGGTCAAAGTCTGTATCCTGTAGTCTGATTTTATAATTATTGACTATGCTGCTTACTGAAACTTGGACTTGGCTGTTCTTTTCTACCAATGGAGGCGTTATCAATAATAGTTAAGAATTTTGGGGCAACATTTATCTGAACGAAAATTAGCCGAATAGGAATAGTCTTAGTTAATTTGGCGTCACAACAAGCTGCAGCATGGCAAGCTGACGGTATAAACTGAACATAGGATCCTCCATCTTTTTTAGTTATTTGGTTCCGATCGCAGCTGCCATCTGGAATCTTTAGCTTCCTCAGCTACTGCCCCCACTACTGCCGCTGCTTCCGCCTCCACTACTTCCACCGCCATTGTCACCACGGTTTCCTCCACCACCATCATCGCCGCCGCCTCCGTCGCCTCCGCCATCATTGCCAGATCCACCTCCTCCTCCTATATTATTATCATCTGTATGCTTGGAACTATGATGTGAATGCGAATGTTTGTGAATAATAGTGCTTGAAGAATTGCCATCAGTTGGCTGGGAAATTTCGTCATTTTTATGCTCCAAGTTATCAACAGTAGCAGTGGCGTTATTTCCACCTCCTCCACTTTGTTCTTGTGGAGCTGTTTCGTTTTGCGTGGATCCTCCAATTGAAGGAATTAGGGGATTGAAAACAGTATTCGTGTCGTTATCATTATTGCGCCCACCGGTACTGTTAACATTACCTCCTCCCCCCGTGTTATTCATGGGTAATGGAGTTGTTGTGTTGGTATTAGTTGTATTTTGAGGGGTTGCCTCTATTACCTCAAATGTTGTTGTTCCAGATCCAGATTTGTATCCCTTGGCATCTGCGTTTACATCTACACGAAAGATACCAGGATTAGAATGTGGCCCAATCGTCAATGAATATGATGGTTTCATCTCTCCTGTAGTGTCTGTGATACCTGAAAATTGCTTAGTTGTTTCATGAGAGGCATAAGTCACTTTTCCATTTACATTAGCGCCAGGAACCGGTTTTGAATTGCTTTTATCCGATACCTTGACGTCTATAGTCTGCGTGCTTCCACGTGAAATAGGATCATGTGCAACATGTATTGAAACGGATAATGACTTCAGAGAAGGAGAAGTTTGGGGGGGAGACGATCCATGTGATACTGTCGTTGACGAGGATAATGCATTTGGCGATATTTGTACCGCTTGACTGCTAATTGATGAATATTGAGTGCTACCAACATCTACCAAAGCAGAAGTGATTTTACTGGCAGTGCTATCATGAGTAACTATGATTTCAAAAGGCGCTGTCTGTCCTGGCTCTAAATCTTTAGGATCAGTATAAGTAAAATCGGCTGCTACTACTGTATTACTGCTATTATAAAATGCGCCAGATACTTTGACATATGTAGCTTTTTGATTACCTTGATTTGTTACTTCGCCAACAACATGGTAAAATCCTATACTATCTAAATGGCTGTCACCAACATTCAGTTTAAGTGCTGCCGGCAGAGGCTCTGTTTTTTGTCCAGAGGCATACAACTTATAGCTGCTTACTTTTTGGCTTTGTCCTAAGTCGCTTAAAATAATTTTAAAAGGCGATTTTTCTGCAGGTTTTAATACATCAATGTCAGAATAGGTAAAGTCAGTACCAACAACCCTTCCGCCGTTGCCGTACAATGTTGCCACTATCTTCACATAATTCATCGAATCTGTAGGAGAGTTATTTTTTACTTCACCAACAATATGATATGCTCCAGTGTCATCTCTAAATGAAAATGAGCTAAGTACTGAAATCCCACCAGCAGAAGCTGTTGTAGTTGTTTGAGAATATCCATATTGAAGTATAATAGATGACGTTGTCAAGACTATAGCCGAAAATACTAAAAATATAATGCTATTTGGCTTAGCTCTTGATTTCATGGCAGGTGTGATTGGAAACGGACAATTATAAAAGAATTATCTGGTTTGGTTACAGACATAGGGGAATTTCAGGTAGCATTTCTATGCCAGCGAATTCAATTTCGTATATTTCTTTGGATTCAAATTGCAGCTAAGAAGATAAACTATTTGTCGCCTCATAAGTTAATAAATTACCTCGAACTCGCGCCATTAACTCGAATTTTAAAGAAAGCAAAAGATTATGCTAAGTTCAGCGGCAAATAGTTAAAGATATGTCTTAACACCAGTAAAACAAGCGTACGAAAAAACTGATCCTGATTCAGATTGCAGTAACCAACAATAGATAAGAGTTAAAGCTGTGTATGTTCAATAAAATAACATCAAATAACAAATGTTAGAGAGAAACAGTTACAATATTGATAAGAAATTCGATTACAATACAGTCAAAACTATAGTATCGAATTCGCTTACAAGGATAGCAAAAGAAGAGGCATTAAAGAAGAAAGTTAATATCACTTATGATTATGGCCATGACTTCAACAATGTCGTGCAGATTACACTGCCTACACCTTTACTCAAGCTAAAAATCAGAAACACTACAAAATACCTAAGCTGGCGTATTGCTATATTAAAGCGAGATAACTTCACATGTCGGCTATGTCATGCTAGCATTAAGGACAACAAAAGTTTACGGTTGGAGGTGCACCACCCTAAAGCATTTGATGAGATTTGCAATGAAAATATGGTGTCTACTATAGAACAAGCTTTAACATGTGACCAGCTATGGGATTTGAATAATGGTCTTACCGTGTGTTACAGATGTCATAAGGATGTGGAAAAGCTGAGGACAAAATTAAGAAATATGTTCAGTTTGCGACAGATAGGAAAAAGCTAAAAAACCCGAATGCCAGAACTCCCTGGATTTAGCTCAAAATCACCTCGTCAAGTTGCAACCGTAGATTATAGAAAACTTTAAGATTAGCCACCTCATAATTAATGCAGCAGAATTCTATTTTAGAAGTGCTAGCACAACGAATCCCACCGAACCCGCATCAAAGTTGTCCCTTTATATCCACCCGCTTTGATATATGATATGTAACAGATTGCTATCTATAACAAAAGATAGAGGACAAGAGTGATTAGTAACACTTCAACAAAGTCCGTTATACTCGTTCATGTATGCACTAAAATCTTCCGAAACAAGAAGACAATATCCAAAACGGTAAATAACAACAAGCCCAAACAGTTTTTGGATAACACATTGCAAAAGGGAATTCAATGGGCTCAGGATAGCATCATGATGTTCCTCGATTTTCATAAGGAAAGAGTTAGAAAGAAAGAGCTAGTTGCATGTATTATAAAAAACTACTATCCAGCTGCAAAACTATTTTGTTAGATGAATGATATTACGTTAAACTGGAAGAGATTTCAAAAGGGCTACCGAAAGCAAAGAATGCGTCTAATGACAGAGTAAATGAATCATAAGCAGCAAACAATCTACATTCGGTAAGAATGTAAATAGTTTTGAGTATAGATAGTTAAATGGAATTGTCAAAATTATTGTTGCGTTACTTGTCATATCTAGGTTGAAGATGCTTTCTGTAAACAATTTCGAATAAGGGGTACAAATTTTTTAGATTATCTTATCTCTTCGCTTAAATATTTGAAAATATAATTAACCAATTTGACAAAATAAAATGAGAAAAAACCTTATTTGAAATAAGATATAAACAAAAATGACGACGTTCGGTATGTAATCACGGCTGGGTTTCCTATCCTACCGGCGGTTTCTTTGAACACGCGGCCATTTTCCCCTGCCCGGTAGGATTTTTCGGCCGAGTTTATTATAAAATCAGACGGGTAGATGAGAATTAGTATGAAGAATGAATAAAGAATAACAATAATTATTACGAAAAACCAAATTCCTTTTAACTGAAAGGAAATGTTGTGGACATTGAATCCACATATATACACATGTAGAGAATTAAATATTTGTATATATATGCATAAGTCCTCTGTTCAAGAGGTTAAGTTATGGGCTATAGTCATGGCGGCTCCAACAATAACGAGCCATTTAGCAGTTGATGCAGTATATGATATAGAAGATGAGTAAATTAATAAAATAAAATAGAAACTAAATTTCCCTTTGCTATATGTCTAAAATATTAATTTCAATAAGATGTTATAGTGGAAGATATCAATATCAAAAAAACAGGATAATACGAAAGTGTATCTATTCTCTCGCATTATTCCTATACGGTTCTTTCTTGGTGTTTCCTACAGAAGATAGGATTTCTCTACTTAAAAATGTTGACTTGTTTCGCCGAGCATCTATTCATGAATATAGTGCCGGTTAATTTCAGTACTGCAATGTTAGAAGATCTTCGTAAATGGTTAGATTTAGGTAATTCAATATCACCAGAGCAAAATAATGAATTGCTTACAGAGATGTGAATAGCCCAGAGCGACGAAGAGATGCGTTTAATCAAAAAAGAACAGCCATATAGTATGGACGGTTTAGATTCATTACGCCTTTGTATGGCCTACATTAGATAACTAAAGTTATTATGATAATGATAAAAATAATAAGATAAGTACGAAAATGATGTAGTATGCCATCGTTAGCTGAAGCGAACTTGGATAGTATATGCAAAGAAATACTAGAATTGGATAATTCTATTAGATTCGCAGGTATAGCCAACAACCTTGGCAGTCTAGTTGCAATAGCCTACAGAAAGGAATTGAGTCCCTTAATGGATAAACAAGAAACCTCACATTACGCCATACAAGCTGTCCTTCGTGCAGCCACACGGGAAGACTTTGAATCAAAAATAGGCAAGATGGAATATTCAATAGGTAAATATGAAAGGCTTATCCGTGCAACTGTTCCAATAAAGCTTTCAAGCAGTGAGGAAGACGATGAAACCAAATCTTACTACCTTTTGCTCTCATTTGATTTGAATTCTAACGTTATGGATGTAATTGAAAATAAGATTGAGCCATTTATAGAAAAAAATAAAGAACTGAATCTATAGCAGTTTATCTCATCTTGTGTTTTATAACACTTCATCAATTCTTCCAAATTGAACTATACAATAGTCTCTACTAGATTGGTAAGCGAATCTGACGTATTTCCAAGTATTCCAAGAGCAGACGATGCCAAATTGTAATTCCTAATGGGGCCAAAAAGTATAGAGCATATAGTGATGTATATAGGAATTAAAAAAGTACCATTATTTTGATAACTAAAAAATATTACACGTATTTTATTTTTATAGTAAACTAAGGACATTCTACAAATAGTTTGAATTATAAATTATGTATTAAAGTTAGATCTAATCACAGCTATTATAATGTACAAATGGAATTGAATTCGTCACAAGGCACACAAATCATTCAAAAGAAAGATAAGAATTTAATAAAGCCATTCAAGAAATTAATTAGGCGTTAGTAGTAGTAATAATAATGAAATTACTACATACAGCAGTGATTTTGGAAAAACAAATAATTGCTTCGTTTTCTATACCTTCTTCTTCCTATTCCTATCCTTCTAGCCACGATAAAAATAAGAAGTTTAGTATCGTATCCAGATGGCGATTTCTATTCTTTGTATTTAAAATATCTGTCTTTACTTTCCAGGAATAAATACGATATGATGCTATATGTTGACTATCTTGTCTGGTATATTGAATAATAACGAATAATAATATACATCTATATTCGATGACCATTGATAACAGGCAAGGAACTGACTCAAGTACAAAAGTTTGAAGTCTCACAAAAGCAATCCAATGTTCCTGACCTTCGCTATAACCGAATACTGGTGCCACATGATTGAACAGAAAACTCGGATAAGGCCATGAGTCTGCCATTTATTTCTCAACGATATCTGGAGCAGAAATAATAATCTTAAACGTAATTGAACACTTCAAGGACTAACAGTTTGTGCCAACTGTTCTTTCAAAGATATTTTCAATGAAAATACATTCGTCGGAAAACCAATAGAGAATAAAGAATTGGTAAATAAGGTAAACTGTTGAATGATAATGTTTGATAAATGGAACGATACCTCCTCTATCTGACCTTCACTCTCTACGCAATGCTTGCCTCAGCATCAAATTATTAGAATTTCCTAACTCGTACAAAAACAGTACTCGCACAAAAATCTAGATTTAAGACACTAGTCCAATCTGCTTATACAAGCAAGGCTCAAACGTGCAGTAGAAATGGAATAAACACAGATAATTGACGTTATGCATATAAGATTGAATCCTTATGATAATGTATTGGGAATAATAACAAGCATAATTGTGCCTATGGTATTTATTATAATACTATTTTCTGGAATGCGGGCTTTTAGTTCAGCATACGCTCAGACTAATGCACCAACAACAAATCAGACAACACCATCTAAGCAAGCATCACAATCTATAAGAGGTGCTATAACTGATACAGGACAATTCTTGAACAACGCGACACAGAAAATAGCTGGCTCAAAATCTGCACGAACCATTGTAAATGAAAGCTCAGATGTATTAGGTAATGCTACAGTAGCAACAAAGAAGTATTTTAGTCCTAGTCATTAGTTCAGTAATGCTCTTAAGGCATCCAATATATTCTCGTTATTAATACATATCATGAGCAAACAAAATGAAAAGTCTGTTATTAGCCCGATTGCTACTGACATTAAAACTGTTTTAATTGTAAATCCAAGTTCTTCTAGTGGAACGACTGGCAAGAACTGGAATGACTTTTATCTCAAAGTAAAGGAATTTTTTGGTGAAAATCCTGAAATTGCATTTACCACCAAAGCTGGGGATGGTACGACCCTGGCAAGGGAATATTTGGAAAAAGGGTTCAAAAATATTGTGGCAATAGGGGGAGATGGAACAATAAATGAGGTTGCTAATGGTTTTTTCACCTTTAGTAATAAAGAACAGCATGGAGGAGAAATAGTGGCATATCCTCCACAAATAAAGCAGATAAACCCTGATGCTGTTTTTGGCATTATTTCATCTGGAACCAGAAATGTTCTAGTCAAATCACTAGATTTACCATCAGAGACTTTCGAGTGCTGCAAACATTATGGTACAAGTAAAATGCAAAAAAAGATTGATGTTATAAGTGCTACAGCCACAAATTTCCCAGATAGTGATGATTACGCTAGTAGTGGCAATAACAACTCTAGTTCAAAGCTAGCACCTACTCGAATATTTCTTAATGCTGCTGAACTAGGAGTCGGAGCAGAGATTATAGATAGGTCCAAAAAGATAAGAGCTAAGGTCAAAAGTCGTATTGTATCGACAGTTTCAAGTGTAGTTGCTACACTACCAACCTACGAAAGTAATCTATGTGAGTTTTCTATAGATGATGGAAGAGAAAACATCCTTACAAAAATGACTATGGCTGTTATCGCTAATGGCCAGTTTCTAGGAGGAGGCTTTAAAGCTGCACCTAAGGCGGATATGTCGGATGGCTTGTTGGATATTGTTATTCTAAAGAATTCTGGTAGCTTCAAAATGTTAGAAGAATTCATGAGCATGAAAAATGGGAACTATACTCGCGATGACCAAGACATTATCTACCTACAAGCAAAGAAGGTGTCAATAAAGCCAAAGCAACAAGACGATAAAATAAAGATAAAGGAAGGAGATATAACAGTTACAATAGACGGTGAACCAATAGGCATCTTACCAGCAACATTCCAAGTTTATCAAAATGCATTAACAATAAAAATATAGCATGCATAGATACTCCTAGGCCTATATGTCAGGAGAAAAGAAGTTTCCTCTGTAGTCATCAACGGAGATTACGACACGTATGCCTGCTGCTGTTTTTCAATCTCCTGCATTCTTGCTGTTAAAGCCATAACTTGCTCTGATAATTGCGCTATGCATCGTCTTTCATTTTATCCCTATTCCTTAAGGATTTCGTCTGTCTTAGGTGACGAAAATGAGTCAATTTTGGTTCGCATTCCACCGAACCCGACATTTGTACGGGGTCTTATACAGGAGCCAATTAAATAATTTTGGGAGGTTTTATATGGTCTCCATTCTTCAGGTTATCGAATCATGCGAGCGTACTCAGACAATTCTAAAAGTAATAATAGCATCATTTTACTGGTCCCGGCCAGCTCTCTCAAGTCTTTCTATCACTACATCATAGTTTTCACATTTGTCATTTATACTAGCAATAAGAAATTGTTCTTCGGCAGAAAGTAGTTCATGAAGCTTGTTATCAGCTTCGTCGTAGTCGCTTGAGTCACAACCATTACCGTTCCAGCCATAATGACTCAACAGTAGACCAATGGTACATCTCGACCTATCCTGGCCGAGATTTCCTCTCTTGAATTTATATTTGTGTTTTTCTTGTTCTATGATTTCAATAACTTTAGCGAATTTGTTCTTTGGTTTGGTTAAGAGTATTTGGGTCATTGGTAGTTGATAAAGGGACGATGGGATTTATAGTTTTTATGTATGAGCATGAGAAAAGAAGCACCAACAAGAACTAAATTCACATATAATCTTGGAGCTAAGGGTATAGGCTTCAGTATACGAGCTAAACTATTTGCTACTAGTTTTGAACTATCGTTTTACTGCTAGAAATCTTTCTCAATCAAAATAAAACCTAAACCTTAGCTACGTTTATGCAACTGAAGAAATTAACTCCGCTTTTTAGCATGGTGGTTGTAGCGATATTCCTAGTTACGCTTCACATAGCTAATGCTGATTCATTTCCTTTGTCTCCTATCCTACCGACAAAGCAAGATGCAATCAATAGCACAATAACAGATAACCTGCGACTAGCAAATCAATCTTCTCAGGTATTACAAGAAAAATTGCATCCTAGCGAGACCTATAGCCAGCAGCAACCTATAACTGCTAATTCACTTAATAGTCCAAGCAATAACAGATTTGACAACCATTCACCAAGTGTCATCGCTGAATTACCATTTTGATCTAAAAAAGCTCTAAGCATAGCCCCTGGTTTCCTATAGTCACAGAAACGAGGCTCGGGGGATATGAATAATAGTGTCTATAGTTTGACTTTTAATCCTATCATTATACGTATGCATCCATAATAAGGATAAGCACTTTCCATCCTTCACTACCTTCGCGGTGAACGGAATGTAGCTGATTAAGGCTGTACAGGTCCAGGAATAATAATTCCTCCATAGCTAACCGTCACATGTGTATCTGTCTTGGGAGGACAAACATTAGTACTAATAATTTTTGTGTCGGCGCTATTGAGATTTACAACTGCATATTAATACAAAAAAAAGAAATGGGCCAGTTACACGGCTTGCTAGTATTTCTATCGCGCTACTGCTCGTGACTGGCCGGTATCAATGTTAATACCACGAGCACTAATATGTACCCCATTGATGCTAGTACTAACATTTGTGCCTCTCTCGAGCAGAGCTGCTGCGTTATGTATTGGAATTATAACCAATCCTGATTCGACTTTGGCCATTGCTGCTACTGCCACTAATACAATTAGAGTGAATTTTTGTCCATTCACGTAATTAGTTAAGATACAGTATTAACCATATGTAAGGGAAAATTAACTTTGTTACCCAGTTTATGACACCACAGGAATGTTATACCTCACCAGCGCAAGAATACAGATGAACAATCTATAGTCCCAATAGCAATTAACTGGTTTCCTCGAGTTCAAAACCAGATCTAAAGCCTCTAAACTATAGCCCATAATTTTGCAGTCTTAGTTTCTCTATGATATTTGCTTATGATATCTGCCCCCGGATTTCACCTTTTGGATTTTGTTTAGTACGTATATCTACATATGCTTTTCCGGACTTCATAAGATTGGCTAAGTCAGAGATCTGTTTACCCTTCAGTGGGCCCAGCAGATTTGAAGATGTTATAGTTCCTTCCGATAATACTCCATTAATTGGAATTTTCTCGGTAACAAACCCTAAAAGTGGATTTGCAGTGCGTGGACGAAACAATGTAGCAAGAGCAAGCCCATTTTGACCTTTTGAGCCATTACGAATAGTAGCGATTGTAACGCTTTGTATGTCTTTTACGCTTATCTTGTAACTTAGGGTCTTGCCATCGTGCTCGAGAATAAATTCGGCTATTCCTGTTGCCTTTGTATTTTTGGGGAATACTACATCACGTCCTGTCATTTTCGCAATAAACTTGTGTTCTCGTTCTTGTTCCTCTGCGGCAAATGCGGCTAACTGACCACTATTAGGATTTGAGATACCAATCATGGCCATTCCCAGTGTTGCAATTAATGAAGCTATAATTACGTAATGAAGTCTTCTCCTGGATACATTGAGCATACACTTTTGTTGGGGCTACGCACATAGATATTTTTCTTTTCATCTAAAGAATCTGGTGCATGTGCAGCCTAGCTATAATATTCCCAGTAATAGTTAGACAGGGCTGAAATTATAGTATATGTAATGATAAACACTAGACTACTTACCTGGGAACTAGGAAGAAAAGGCCAATGTTGATGAATTATGGCGCTGCTGGCGGTTCAATTTCTCTAACGCTAAGGTTCTTGAAATCCACGTTCGTTGCATTATCCCATCTAAATGTAGCAATTGGACCACCCCATGTAATTAGCTGATCTGGTGCTCCTCCACAATGACTGCCTTCATGACCCCATCCACCAGAATCTACAAATTCATTTATCTTTATCCACTTTCCATCTGCATTAGCATCAAACCAACTTTGAAGCATTACAGCTGTTTTTCCATCTGGCATGTGGAAATTATATACTATGTATTTTAAGCCTACCCATTTTCCTTGTATAGATGAGCTACTGACATTTTTTGGAGATGTGAATGAGTATCCTCCACTAAACCATTGCTCTTTATTGAAGCGTGTCTGCCTTGAACTATAATACATTACATCTGACTTATACGCCGTGCCTTCACAAGGTGCTGAATTAGTATGACGTCCACCACGATTGTACCAATTAAATTGGTCATTTGAAAGAGAAGAGATTAACTTTACAATTCCTGTCATCTCTACATTCTTCCAGTCATTTGGCGATTGCATATACCCTCTTGCTGCCAATTCTTTCTGATTCAAAGTAGTAATTTGGTCTTCATGGTAGCCCGTTGAAGGGTAGACTTCCATCCTTACCTGTTGTTCCGTCATTTTATAAGAACCATCTGGATTCTTTGTAATGTTAGCTTGAGGATCAAATCTTGGATCTGCAGTTGGGTCTTGCATATTCATAAACCATTCTTCTCCACCTGGCTTGGTGGCATAGATTTCTTTTATTCCAAATTTGTCTACATTAGAAGCAACAGCATAAGCAACAGGGCTGCCAAGATTCCAATTATGAAAGAAAATAACAAATATTATTGCAGATATCATAAACCATCTATTTCTGCTCATCTCTAATGCATTAACATAGATAATTTCAATATTAAGTCGTTGCTAAGTGGGATATCAGGCAGCAATATCCCATGTTAGCCGAGTGCTTCTTTTAACTTCAGGTATTCGTCTATGGCTCTAATAGTGGCATTTAGTCTGTTGCACATCGTTGGACTCTTTGATATCCTGGTTGATCTTTTCCTTAGCCTCCAGTTTCTGTTTGAAGTTGGTACTTTGTTAAGCTTTTGATGTCATATAGCTTGTCCACCTATTCAGCAACTTTGTCTTGGGGTACCCAGAATGAACTTTCTCGCCAAATGCTTCTATTTGATCTTGTCCTGCATTGGACTCTCTAAAGTAATTATATAACTTAAGAAGTAACAACTTGTTTTTCATCTCTATACCTAATCCTCTGATCGAGCCCAAGTCTGAATGTTCTAGTTGAGCGTTGTAATTATTGCTAATACCAGTAACAGTACCGGCGCCTATATTATCATGTAAAGCAATTTTGTCCCTCGGAAAACCGTTGGGCCATTGGTGGATTATTTTTTAATGTCTAAAAGGTCAATAATGGCGTCTTTCGCTTACATACTTATCATAATAATATTATTTGAGACAGAAAATTTTTAAACTCCAAAATCTAATGCAATACAATTATCTCAAACAAAACTATTCACTGAAATACCGCAAATTTAACCTATAATCGTGTATGCATGTACTTACAGTGTTAATCATCACTATTAAATAAGGAGTGGTAATCATGTCATTGTCATTGCATAATTGTTATACGGTATCAACAATACTACTAGTAGCTATTCTATTAGTCACATTCACTACCTCAGTATCAGTAATGGCACAGCAATCAAGTTCGTCGTCTGCACAATCTCCTCTTCTTAATAATATGTTCAAACAAGTAGAGAACTCTGTTATTCAGGTTACTAGCAAGATTCCAGTTAATAATACTATTAATTCACAGACACAAAATGCTACCGCATTAGGTTCTGGATTTGTATATGACAAGCAAGGGCATATAATTACTAATGCTCATGTAGTAGGGGGATCTAAAACAGTGGATGTAACATTCGTAGATGGAAACAGATATACTGCAAAAGTGATTGGAACAGATAACGATAGCGATATAGCTGTAATTCAAATTACAGGTAATAATGCTACTGAAAATCTTAGACCTCTTACAATTGGAAATTCTTCAAAGATGGAAGTCGGTGACCCCGTAATCGCTGTCGGCAATCCATTTGGTCTTAGTGATACTATGACAACAGGTATCGTAAGTCAAATAGGAAGATTATTGCCATCAGCTGGATTTGGATTTTCTATACCAGATACAATTCAAACAGACGCACCAATTAATCCTGGTAATTCTGGCGGACCTTTACTAAATATGCAAGGACAGGTTATTGGGATAAATACTGCTGGCATTTTCGATAGTGAGCATGGCGGTTCTACTGGAGTAGGATTTGCAATTTCATCTGCTACGATAACGCGTGTAGTCCCTGTATTAATTGAAAAAGGGTATTATGTGCATCCTTACGTTGGCCTTATTTCTGCCACTCTAACTTCGGATTTGGCAGAGACCATAAATGTCAGTTTACCAATAAACTTCAAAGGCGTATATGTAGACCAAATTAAAAAGAGTAGTCCTGCGGATAAGGCTGGAATACACGGAAGCACCGTAGATCAATATTCTATAAAACATGGTGGAGATATAATAAAAGCTGTTGACGGACAACCTATAACTAAAAGTGAGGATTTGATCTCGTACATTGATGACCACAAGTCTGTTGGTGATAGTGTGGTATTTACTATATATAGAAACGGACATATTCTAAATTTGCAGACTACTCTTGCAGCACGACCATCTACAACCTCGTATCCTTAGATGCCTTGCTTGCATCATTACAGCTTAAAAATATTCAAAGGAGTGTGTTCATGCAAAAACCTACCTAGGAGATCGGAAAAAGATATGAGATGATGGCCGTCGCATTACAAGTATAAGTCCCGATGGGTTTGACAAGTTGAGTACTGTATCAATGGCTGCTGCGGATAATGATGGCACATTAGATAAAGAAGCAGTATCATGAAATGACATATTTGACGCATTTTAGATTAGCATTGAAGTTATATCATTTTGAAGAGAGGGGTGATTGAAATTGCATTGCTAAGTAAATAGCAGTTTTAGCAGACTTGAATTAACCATGTTAATCATTGCTCATATATTACAAATTAGGAAACAACATCACGAGTACCAGCATTCTATATGAAAACATAGATAATAACAATCATGATTGCTATAACAAACAATTCCATGTTGTACCCGCAAGGTACTCAAGACATTTTTATTGAAGAATATTTCACAGAAGAGGATCTCAACCAATTTCAATTTGCCAGCCTGAAGCAATTACTGCAAAATTAAAAAAACAAATTATTGGGTAGCATCTACAGCAATAGTTATAGTCATGTTTGGTGCAACCTATTCTTTCTCTCAAGTGAAAACAACTTATCTGGCTTTGGAGGTACCGCGATGATTTTTTCTTACAAGGGCATTAAGAATGTGATTAAATCTGTACCTAAAATGAAACTTTAATAGTTACAGGCGATACTGCTGTAATACAATTTTACCAGTCATGCTGTAAAGCTTGCTTGGAATAGAAAAGCAAAGTCTGAGAAAACGTTTGTAACATGGATATAAAATTTTTAGTATTTGTAGTTTGTTATACTTATGGAAAACTGAATTACAACCTATATTTTCGCATCCGAGGTGAAGGGCCATTAACTGCAGATTCTCAGAAGTCAGATGGAGTTAGAACAGAATCTGCTAAACTCATTTTAAATAAATATTATAGAAGGCCATAACCCACTACAGAGAGAGATGTGTTATCTATTGCTATCACTATTATCATGGTATAAGCACAAACTACTTTGAACAATTCACTTAGTTTCAATGTCATTCTTGATGGCCCTACATCAGTTCAATACAATCCACCTATAGGTAACATACACATACGCAATGAAGGCTCAAATTGCGTGTCTATAATCGGCCCAGGTAACAAACTGATTGATACCGTAACCTGGGTAATCCAATCAGTTCTTTTTTTATCCAGATACTGGCAATGGATACTTCGATAACTACCACTCAGACGCATTACCAGTAATCTCTATCAATGCAGCTCCGGAATTACCAACACAAACAATAATAAATTCAGCCACAGTTGGTAACTGAATATGCATTATAATCCTAATGCAATCGCATCATAATTCTGTAATAAATATTTCAGTTCGTTAATTAACCTGTAAAGCCTAAGCAAGATTTTATTTGTAGCTTTCCCCGGATTAATATTTATCTTAACCATTGAGCAGTAACAAGACCTATAAAGAATAGAATAAGAGAGGGAATTTTAAAGAAAAGTGTTTTAGATAATGATTAGTTGATATATTCAGAACTTTATCGGCTTAGTTATGGTAATGGTCAACTGAGTCAATTGTTGGCTGAACCTTACTCACTTTCTTTATTACTTCCAGGACTTTCTGCCAAACGTGTTTTTCAAATTCGTAAGCCATTATTCCTCCTACAGTCACACCTGCAGCAAGGCCGACTGGCCCCCCAATCACTAGTCCTATCGCCCCCGGCCAAGCAAGACTGCCAAACCATGCTCCAGAAGCAACTTCGACAGCATAATCATCTGGATTTCCGGTTATTGAAATATGAATTTCCCGCAATGATCCAACCCAGACTTTAGGTGATTTGTTGACAGCTACTATACTTCTCAGGGGCACAGCATTTAGAAGCCCCTTGTATTCTGAAACAATTTGAAGATCTTTCTGGCCTTCCAACAACTGCTTTATATTATTATATAAATTATCTAAATCCGTCTTTAACCCTTTGTAATGTTGTACTTTGCTCATAATGCAGGAAATTTGCTATGACATATTTAAGTTATTACAAAACAAGTTTGAGGTGACATCTGTAAGATATTCGTTAGTCAATAAACACATATAAAATGCGTTCTATACGATGCTTTTGTTGAATGGACCGTATTAAGCGAATATCTAATGAACTTTTGGAGAGGTATCCTGATAAATTCAGCACTGATTTTGCCGAAAATAAGGAAGCAATAAAACACTTGGCTATTGTTAGATCTAAATTACTACGAAACAGGATAGCAGGATATATAACGTCATATCTCCATCGGCAAGCAGTGGAGAAAGAGAGGTCTGTGACCTCAGAAGCTGAAGAGATTACGCCATCAGAGCTAGTAGAAGAAGGATGAAATTACGGCGTGATAGACATAAAACTTTTAGGAGGTGTCAGAAAGGCAGCAGGTAAGTCAGATCTAATGTTAGATAAACATATTGCCTCAGTTTCAGAGATTCTCGGATTCTTAAAACAAAATGTTATGGACCCAAAAAATTTTGATGCTAGCAATATCTTAGTAACAATAAATGGGACTGATTCTTCATTATTGTCGCCTGACCAGAATCTTGTAAAATCTGGAGATTCCGTAAAAATTGTAACCATTGTCCACGGCGGCTAGAGTAAAAGAACTCACGTTAGGATGTAGAAGCCGCTAGAATATCCTATTCTATAATTTATACTATTTCTAATTCATTTCTTCTGTCAGGGTCGAATGATGGAACAACCTCTCAAATATTCTTGGTGCAAAGTTTATGAAATAGGGCTGTTCGATGATCTTAGATGGCGCTGCGCTCTTATCATCGCATTAATTAATAATAGTTGTTAGATTGACGTGTAATTGTGTTCAACTAACAAGTGTTCTCCATGCTATTATATCCTGCACTTTATAGCTACTGTAGTGTTACCAAAGATAGGGTTGAGTTACCAAATACTATCGATCAACCTGTTACACTGGCAAAGTTAAAATCGTACCGAGTTGGGTTCTAGACATTATTGCGAATATTATTATATCTGTGGGAAGTCGTGAACCACTACCAATTCATCTAATGTGGCTGGTGTTACCTATAATACAAGTAGCTATTTGGTTAGAGCAATAATATGCAGTCG
This sequence comes from Nitrososphaeraceae archaeon, assembly GCA_035252175.1. Lineage (GTDB taxonomy): Archaea > Thermoproteota > Nitrososphaeria > Nitrososphaerales > Nitrososphaeraceae > JAFAQB01. The sequence continues at coordinate 10,248 of DATFDI010000164.1, read as the reverse complement.
ATTGCAATGGTGCTTTTTATTTGCCGGAAATGAAGAATAATATATAACTAAAGTGATAATGTCTTTGCCTATGATTTATAAGTTTATAATTATAACTGTGACGTAGTCTTCTCTTCAGGTGGGTCTTTTATTCCTATAGCAGGTTCAAAAGTATCGCAAAGTAGCGTATTCTTTCTGAATTTTATGTGGTCTCTTCTTAGATAGGATACGATAATATTATAAAAGACGAGCTAGACGAATCCTTAAGATTTAGCTGTACATTATAAATATAGTTAATTCTTTCAACTATATAAATACATGTACATTATAAATCGGTTATAGAAAATTGAATTCGTATAATGAAAAGTGAGAGAAAATTGTACAAATTAGGTACCACGTTTGTGTCAATTATCGGTACCAAGCCAATTGAGGTAAAAGATATCGGGCTCGTCGTTGACTATTTGCGTCGTATATCAAGTCCGGCATCACTTCAAGCTATTGATGCAAATATTGTCTATGGGATTGAACATTTACTCGAAGTCATAAAGATAACCGTGGAATCCAAAAAAAGAAGTATTATGATCGCAAAAAATCCTGAAACAGATCTTTTGCTACGACTATCGTATACTAAGCAAATATCAGCCAGCTTGAAGTACGGTGGTATCAAAAATGATGTTAACTGTTGCTTTGTGATTTTTGGTGAAGACAAGAATGATCTGGTGAGAGTTACCGAGCTTATCAATAAGTCATTCGAAATAGATGACTCCGTTCTGGGGCCCAATGATGAAAAGAGAATAATGATCTTATCCAAAATAGGCCTAAATCATAGCTCAACTTTGTTTAATGGCAATGACGGCTCTATCTTCATGAGAGTTATCTGTGAAAAATCATGCCTTATCACATCGTAGTATCGTTATAACCGAAATTGCTATTATTGTAATAACTACTACTGTTTCGTTTTTCTATGACTGACCTAAATATTTGATCTTGCTTCAATATTGAAACCCCGGTAAAAGCTCCAATAATTTCGACTAGAACAATCCAATCTGGACTTTTCAATTGAACTCTATTGTCAATTTTACTTGCAAGTGTAGCAATTATATCGTCAGTGCTCAAAACCGAATGTCTTTTTTCTACCGTTATCCTAAATGTATCATGTGAATGCATTTTCGGTGTAAGGCTTTTTACGGCATTAGCTATATCCCCGAGTTTCGTACTTACCATCAATTCCATTGGTATTAACCTGAGGATATAGCGAACCTGCCAAGGCTCATCTATTACCAATCGCCGTATTAAATCTATGATCCGAAAAGGACTAAGGTTAGTGTATGCAACTATTATACCATTGATATTTGTAATTTCCGCATATGGATGATGGTCTCCTAGTAATTCAAGAAGACCTAAGAGTTCTTGTTGTGCGTCTTCTTCTCCATATTTGAATGTAGAAGCTATTATATTAAATCTAATTGTTGTCATGAGGTACGCAGTATAGGAAGGACTTTGCGAAGGTGTTCTGATTTTATTGCTCCTTCTCTAATAATCTTTGGGGCAGTCGGATCAACTATATCCACTATGGTGGATTCGATTCCTTTATCGACCGGTCCTCCGTCAAGAAGTGCATCAAACTGGTGCAAAGATGATGATATAACTTCTATGGCACTCTTAGGTGGCTTTTCGCCTGAAACATTAGCACTCGTGCCTACTATATATTTACATTCTCTGAGTAATTGCAGAATACATTTATTATTTGGGATTCGAACTCCGACACTCCTTTTCTCTGAGGTCAATTGACTTGAAATATTATTATCTTTGAGCAGAGACACAATGGTAAGTGCACCCGGCCAATACATTCTAGCTAGCAGCATTCCTATTTTGCCAAGCGACACAATTTTCTCAACATCCTCTAGCCTTCCAGCCAGAATAGGCAGTGGTTTTTTTTTACTTCTAGCCTTAATCTTAAAAATCCTTTGAACTGAAATGTCATTGTATGGATCACAGCCTATTCCATAAATAGTATCGGTAGGATAGACCAGTATCCCTCCAGAACTCACCAATGATGCACATTTGAGTATGTCTGAATTGTTACTGCAATAATATGTTATGCTCCGTTTAGTTTTCGTATTGATTTCGGTTTGCATTAAATCGTTCCTCCAGACATATGATAATTGGCAAGGCACCTCTGCATTTCATTTTTGTAAGTAAAACTGCTCCTAATAAAAGTAAGGTTCTCACAAATTAATAGTGGGAAGTGATAAGGGCGTCTTACAACAGTGGCATTCAATGCAAATAATTTAGTCATTGTTAGCAGAACTAAAATTACATATAAAGCCTTTCCATGCATTTGGGGCAGAACTTCATTCGTATCGGTTGTAGCAATGATATGTCATCTTAGATATCTGAGCAGAAAAAACATGTTTCTGTTAAGGGCACATCTGATAGAATTCATATCATACCATGAACTTATCTAAATCAGAAGACTATTATAATAAGTCAAGATGTCTTAGCTCAAATTCTCATAAGATGAGAAAACCCATAATACCAGAGCATTTTGATTTAAAATTTTGTTAAATCCGGGCTCTCATTTTTGAAAAAGCAATTGTCAAGATAGTGACTGCTGAAGCAGCAAATCCTCCATAAGCCAAGTTATTTTGATAGGGTAATATTATTGCAGACCCAACGAATAATGCAGATGCAAGTATAATTCTTGCAAAAAAGTTGTGACTACTGCGTTGCCGACTTTGGTACTGTTGTTGCGCTTCCAAATATGTTTTGAGTAAAGGTGCAACGCTGAGTGATGCTTCAATGCCCTTAGCAAATCGCTTGAATGAGACTTTCATTTCCTCGAGATAAGCTTCTTTTACTAGCCCTTCATCTTCAAGCAAATTTCTAAGAACCTTCACGAACTGAAATCTCACTTGATGATAATGGTAAATCCCTTCTATGATTGAGGCCATGCGCATGTATAAGGCAAGGTTCTTTGGCAGCCTAAATGGAAACCTGGCCATAGTTTTATTGGAAAGATCCATCAAAGCCTTTACCTCCATCTTGTCTACTTCCTTACCGTACATAGATTGAATGCTAAGATCAATTCCTTTTTCTACTACATAACGATTCAGACCTGGTTCTAATGTACCAAGTTCAATTAAGACATCAACTGTTCTTGAAGGGTCTTTTTCTATCAGGCCAAGGTACAGTCTGACCAACCTAACGCGAGTTTCGTTATCGAGCCTTCCAACCATACCATAATCGTATAGAATTATCGTTCCATCATTATCCACCGATATGTTGCCTGGATGCGGATCTGCATGAAAAATACTATGACGCAATAACATCTTGAAAAATACGTGATGTATGCTGATTACAAGTTGCTCTCGGTTTATACCCTTTGCATCTAGTCCAGCTATATCCGTGATCTTTATTCCGGGGATATATTCTAGTGTAAGGACGTGTTTGGATGTTCGATCTAAAAACACATTTGGTATACGTATCTTCCGATCCTTTCTAAGATTGTGTTTAATAGCAATCAAATTTTCCGCTTCGACCCTATAATCCATTTCTTCGTGGATTGTTTCAATGAACTGCGAGAGCATACCTTCCGCCGAGAATCGCAGATTGGGGTCAATAAAACGGGTACCAAGCGGTAAAATTTTTTTTAGGATATAGATATCTTTTTCGATAACTTCTTCTATGTTCGGTCTACTCACCTTTACGATAACTTGCTTGCCATTATATTTTGCGACATATACTTGACCCAGGCTTGCACCAGATATAGCTGATTGATTGAAAGTCTCAAAGATAGTGTCAATTTTTCCAAGCTCACTTTCAATAATGGGTCTTACTTTTTCGAATTGGTCAGGTGGGACTTCGTCTTGAAGCCTTGCAAGGACTTCTAAATATGGCATGGGTAAAATATCGGCTCGTGTAGAAAGCCACTGCCCCAGTTTGATATAAGACGGACCGAGGGTAATGAAGGTCTTAAGCAGCTTCTCTGCATGCTTCTTGTATCTCTTTGTATCAACGTTTTTTCCTTCCCGTCTAACCCATTCCCGTCTATCTTTTCTGAAACTGATTATAGAAGGTAAAAGCATAATCACGACCTTTATGATATCTATCTTTGAAGGAGCTTTATGCGCTTTTGGGGTTTTTCTGTAGGATTCACTATGCGTAGGTATTCTTTGTTGCCGTTTTCCTACCCGCTCTGAAGATTTCAAATGGATTTTGTGCATTCGAATGTTTTCATTATTCCTTTAACAATATTGCTTATGAAATAATACATCGTACCTGCTATTGAATCTGAAAAGCAACTCGAAATTATTTTAGTATTAGGTTGAAATCCACTCTTCTTATTTTTGTTATTGTCATGTATGACGCTACCTAGGTATGTTCCGACGGAAATTGCAGCGACAATAGCCACTAAATACTGCGGAGCATCAAACAAAAGGTGTCCTAAAGCATCCTTGTTTGGATCGACCTTATCCATATGGGCAGTATAATACTCATTATACTCCCGGATGTGAAGATTACCAAAACGAAATTGTCTTGTGGCGCCTTTTCTTTCACCAAGCTGACTGTCTTCATAATCTATTATAGGTCTGACTGATTTGGGGATAACGATTTCATTCTCATCGCTAACAAAACGCTGCACATGATTCAGATGGCAAATTAACATATAAAATTAACTCATTTTTTGATACCACATATAGCGTTGCTAGCATTTTATGCTTTTACATGTCATAGGCTCAACGTAGTATCTGCTTAAGTCGTCTTAAAGAGGATAGCGTTAAACAAAAATTGCTACTATCGCTGCAGTCAGGTGTTATGTCCAGAAAAGATTTCAGTCAACACTATACTGCAACAAAAAAGAATGCATTAGCCAGAAAAGGAGTAAAACGTTTGTCAAGTAACAAGATCTATGAAGGTAAGATTTCGATCAGAATAGATAGATATAAGTTGAAAAACAAGCTTATCGAAAAGGAAGTTATCGAGCATCCACCATCAGTTTGTTTGGTTCCCATTCTTCACGGAACGCATGTTCTTTTTGTAAAACAATATCGTCCTGCAGCTGGAAAATACACATTAGAAATACCCGCAGGCAAAGTAGAAAAAGGTGAGTCTCCAAAAGAGGCTGCAATAAGAGAAATGCGGGAAGAGATAGGATATGTAGGAAATTTGCTTCCAATATTGAAATGGTATCTAGCTCCAGGTTATAGCACTGAGCTGATGTATGTATTTATTGCAACACATTTAAGGAAAGTAAAAGACTGCAGAGAGAATAGAGATGACGATGAAGAAAATATTACCCTCCGGTCCTTGAAGCTCACGGCTGCTGTAAGGAGATGCATCGCCGGAGGATTTGAAGATTGTAAGACCGTTGCTGCGCTACTTGCTTATGCAAAATTATCCAAAAGAAACTAATTATTTCCTCTCACTGACTGACTGAACATAAGTGGAATGAACTTGACCTACACGCCTTAGTGTAAGCATATGGAGTTTTCCTTGGGCTTGAGGCGATTGCCATATATCAGAAACTCCTCATACCTGTCACAATCTCCAGACCCAGTCGCTCTAGAGTACATCACCTATTGTGTACGCGTATGCTAACATATATCGGAGCAGCAGAAAGCGAATTATCTTGTTATTTGGAATTTTTAATAGTTATATGAGAATTTACTATGCCCCCACAAATCTTGTTCTCTAGCCAAGAACACATAGTCGTATTTTTTTCGTGAAATTCAGTGATTTTCCTCATTGTATAGTTTGCTAATTATACTTGCCAATTTAAAATCGTAATTGCATATGCCACCAACATCGTGTGTTACCAAGTCAATGGTAAGTTTACTATATACATTAAACCATTCTGGATGGTGATTCATCTTTTCAGCCTCCATTGCGACTTTTGTCATAAATCCAAACGTTCTCACAAAGCTGCTAAATTCAAAAGTGCGATTCAGTTTGCCATTCACAACACTCCATCCTTCCAGGTTCTTAATTTGATTCTCCATCTCTTTGGCAGATAGCCTTTGATAGCTATCACCTTTGGTAGTGCGATTATCCATCTATACCAATATATCTTGAATTGTCAATTAAGATAAGCATCAAGAATACAATCAGCTATTGCAAATCTTGTGAATAAAACAAAAATCATCTTTTCGCCTTCGATTTTTAAACTAGCCGGGACAAAAATCTCGCACCATTGCATATGATAATACTAGCAGCGGCTAAGTAAGTAAATAATAGAATCAAATGTTGTCATCTTCCAAAGCGCATCGAGTCATTAGACGCACTAATCAATCGAATTGAAATGCGTCATTCTAATAGATTAATTAATGACACTCGATTAATCATATATTATACGCCAGAATATCTCTGGATTCTCATAAATGTTGGGATGCTTATACTGATCATTTACCTATTTGTCTTAATGCGCATTATTACTCTGCAGAGACCTTAAATATATATATATGAAAATGTACTACGAACCTTATGCCTGAGACGGTAACGAGTGAGGAGATATTCTCTATCTTGTCCGACAGAATATCTAAAAACATTATTAAATCAGCGTATTCCGGCCTCAGAGCGTCGTCCAAAAATTATATTGGCAAAATAAGCAAGAAACAATTTTATGTTAGACTGAAGCGTCTACGTGAGGCTGGGCTAATTGAAAAACGTGACACTTTTTATAGAACTACCACTTTAGGCTCTTTAATTTATAATGCACATGTGAGAACACTTGAGGAAGCGCTTGCGAACTTCTGGCAGCTCAAAGCAATAGATGTCTTGAAAACTAGAAAAGATTTTCCTTCATTTCAAAAGGAAGTAGTCATCGATGAAATTATTCGAGGTAGTAATTTAAGGGATATTGTAAACTCAACGCATCTGTCTGGTTTTGCTGTAATTAAGGACTATAATCGTCTTGTAGTTGAGGTACTTAAGGTAATTGACAATGCTCAGAAAGAAATTTACTTTGCAACACGATACCATGATCCGCACGTTTCATCTAAAACATTTCAGAAATTCGCTGAAGGTGTTGCTATTCACTTCCTCGATGCTTTGCCTCAGCCTATAACTATTGAAAACCGACTCAATGCAATTCTAAGAACTCCTCCAAACAGAGAGACTTTTGAACGTATTAGTAATATGATAAGATCCTCTCGTTTTGATTTAAAAAGGGCTCCAAATTTACCTGCTAGCTTCATAGTAGTCGATGGTATTCAAGTAATATACGAGACAACTAATTTTACAAATCCAGAACAGTTTTCTATCGCAATAGCTCATTATGACGATGCCTATTTAGCACAGCAATTCATAAACTACTTTCAATCGTTGTCGAAAGATGCTCCTACTGCTAAACTTCTGCAAAGCGTTAGAAAGTAGCGAATTTTTACAATCGTGATTTTACTAAGTTAAATGTAAAAATGCTATTATTGAACGTGCTTCTCAGCAGATGAGCCTTTATCGGCAACCGGGAATATTTTACTATTCCCAAAATTGGATACTTGTGACGCTCTGGAGCCAAATCAAGCACAGTAAACCTATAATAGTAACAATTCGTATTTATATCATATATATAGGACTGTTGGGTATACATGCTAACCAATGTATTAAAGAGTATCTCTGATGATGAATCTTTGGGACTGTTCAGATCCATCGCTACTAGCGATAGTGATAGCGAATCACTGAGAAACAGAACTAAAATGACACGAAAACAGTATTATTCCAGAATGTCAAGGTTGATGAGGGCAGGATTGATAAAAAGGAAAAATGGAAAACATAGTCTTACAGCATTTGGCAAGGTAATTTATGAAACACAGATAACAATTGAAAATGCGATTAATAATTATTGGAAACTCAAGGCAATCGATTCACTTGAGATGTCAGATGATCTTCCACTAGAAGAACGTAAAAAATTGATCGATAACCTGATAGAGAATAATGGGATAAGGGAAATCCTAGCAAGGAAACCTTTATAATCTGATCGATGACCATGCATTCCAATTTAGGCTCTATACTTTGCAATTATTAATCTATTTAAGTTCTATTCAACCCTAACCTTCTCTGCCGAAGTTTTCTGTTCGTCCAACTTTCTTAGTTCGGTTAGCAAGAACTGTTTGTACTTGTTTCGCTCCTCGTCAGTCATCCTGTCTAAATTTGAGCTTAGCGTAGACCCTATCGTAGATACTCTGTCGATGAGATCCATCGCCATAAATCTGCCTATGTTGCCTACTCTGAGCATCACGTCGAATTGCTTTTGAACAATATTGCGAACAGAATCAACATCTGCAGCAATATCCCTGCCTTTTTTGGTGATCTGATATCTACCGCTATCTGTCTCGGTTATTAACCCCTCTTCCAGTAACCTTCCTAATAAAGGGTAAATTAATCCTGGCGAAGGCCTCCATTTTCCGTCACTTTCGAATATGGCTTTATCGATAATTTCCTTGCCTGTCATTGGTTGTTGTTTTAACAGTCCAAGGATGTAGTGTCTGGAAAATCCTCTTGGGATGGCGCTCCCAACTCTAGATAGCCAGTCAGTGATCATATCACTAGTAATATCACTAGAGATATATAAAGCTTAATGTCGATTCCTTTGTATTTCGCATGCTGTCTAAAATACTGGATCTGCCAAATAAAGTTGCCATAGGTGGAAACTTTTGACAATGAACCCCACATAATAGTTAGTTGGCCATCTTACCTCTTGATATATTTCTAAATAATAAATGCGGACATGTTACAAGGTATTTTTGGCACTGACGAAAAGATACTATAGAGGCGCTGCTCAATCCAATACGAGACTATATGTCTTCGAGCTCATACTATAAATCCTTACAGGACTTTCTCCAGCAGATCCCTATGACACATCTATAATCGACGTATCCATCAACAGCGATATATTGCGAAAATGGAGCAGTTCCAACGAATAAATTATTCTGTCTGTAGAATGGTCATAGAATTTATATTTGCCAACTAAAATGCACCTTATCGATGGCAATTGTGCTAGAAATACTTAAGCCGCTTGTAGAATTCATCACTTCTTTTATAGCACACCTAGGATACCCTGGTATCTTTTCTCTCATGATCTTAGAAAGCGCCTTGATTCCTATCCCGAGTGAAATTATAATGCCATTTTCGGGTTTCCTTTCGTCAACTAGCAGATTAGATCCATTTTTAGTAATATTATCGGGATCGCTTGGAAATCTTATCGGATCCGTTTTAACTTACTATCTTGGAATAAAGGCAGGACGAAAATTTATTCTAAGATATGGAAAATACATACTATTCAAAAAAGAACACTTGGAAATCACAGAAAATTTATTCAAGAGATACGGGGAGAGAATTTCCTTTGCTGGGCGTTTGTTACCCGGGATAAGAACGTATGTTTCGCTCCCTGCTGGAATAGGGAAGAGTAACTTTACAAAATTCATTATCTATACTTTTGCTGGATCGATTGTGTGGAACTCTACGCTAACATACGTGGGCATGAATCTTGGTACCAATTGGAAGAATATAGACAAGTATTCTATATACCTTGATGTTGCAGCAATTTTATTAGTTGCTGCATTCATAATGTGGTTTATATATAACACTAAAAGAAAGTCAAACGCAATTACAAAATAAGTTGAAACCAACTACAATGGTCATCATATGGTTATAACAATAATCGATTAGAACTGTCCTACAAGCGGATTCAGCTTTTTTAGTAAAAAATTCAGGCTAAACCCATTCCGTCTTCAGAGTTTAGGTTTTGTTTCCAATCTTATGACTACTTATTCGCTCAAATTTTCTTTTTTTCGCTATTATGGCAGAGGTTAGAGCTCCTATGTATAATGCAACTCCGACTATTAAATTGCCATTAAATCCTATCACCATAGATGAGATAGCAGTAAGCACGGTTGCTATGACTGATGCAATAATGTTAACACCCCACAAAAGTGTAATGTCATCACTATTGCTGCGAGGCGATTGTGACGAAGACGTCATTCTCGTAATAGAGGGGAATTGAAAGCCCATTAGAAGACCTGCGGGCGATAAAAGTGCGAAAGTAAGTGCGACTCTCTCGTATAGGGGCAAAATTATATTCGAACCAATAATTTCATTTATGAAGCCATAATAAAATATAATAATTCCCGTCAAAATTGGTATTGATATAATGACTGCTCTATAAGGATTATTACGAAATATCCTTCCACTAAGGTACGCACCTATTCCGCTGCTTAGCAGAATTGAAAATAGTATCACTGTTAGGGCCATTATAGGGGTTCCAAGCAGCAA
>DATFDI010000163.1:0-8516 GCA_035252175.1 Nitrososphaeraceae archaeon | reverse complement strand
CAAAGGCACAATCAAAGCTACTTCCATTACAAAAGGGAGAAGAAATTTACAAGAATATGATAAGAGATGGGCTAGAAGAATTCAAAGGCGATATTAAAACGGTTTCTTAATTGGCAGAATCTTATTTAAGCTCCTATAATTGTAGTATATCCGATTATTTTTTCTTGGATATTTTTGCCCATGCATATTGTTTAAAACTGAAACACAGAGTTAGAACAACACCGCAGAACGGCGCATCCTAGATAATGCTCACAGCTTATTTGGAACCTAAGATGAACGGCGTCTCGTGCATCTTTAGTTGGCTATCAATATAGTTGGTTATTTATTCACTCGTTACCTTCGAATGATTCCCCCTAAGACATTCCAAACACCAAAATTGTGTCTCAACCACCACACCACTGCTACTAGTGTTTGTTTTATTTACTTGTACAAAAAATTCTGGCCTTTCTTTACCGCATTTATCACATTTTTCGTTATACAATACAGCACCCATGTTATTTCCAAAATAATTGCTAATATAATAAACATTGAGCTACTATGTGGATATGAACGCTGAAGCATTAGAACCGAAAACTGAAGAGTTGATTAGAAAGAACAAAAAGAAAAATGAATACGTTTTAGATGACTCAGAAATTAATCAAGACCTTATAACCAATTCATATCCGTGATGCTTATTCAGACGAAGCAATGGACCAACTAGAATAGATACAATTGTATCTTTTACTTTATTTTCTTCCAATAGTTTACAATAGTTCAATAGGTAATTGACTACAACTCAAGATACATAAGAAAAATATATAGTTACAAGTAAGAAAATTAGTACATGCCAGTAAAACTAGGAAAGAAGAGATACGAAAAATTTTCAGATGCATCTGCAGCAATTCAGAAAAAGAAAGGGATATCAAAAGATAGAGCCAATGCTTATGTTGCATCAGTAGAACGTAAGCAAGGGATAGAACCAAGGACAGGAACAAGGACTAAGAAAAAGACTACTACTAGACGAAAATCCAAGAAATAACTCCAGAACTATATCTTATACCTTAATGCATATTTCCTATAGGCCTAAATCCAGAATTAGTATAACGCCTAATAGTATATGGCAGCAGATAGAGTATACCTTCTATTATAGGAGATTTTACATCAACGATATAACTGTTGTATCAGGAGTCAATTTAACAGTGCTATTTTTACAGAATAACCTGTATTGCTATAACAAATACTGTGGTAATAGTTAATTATATTCTCTACCTGTTTTATGATACTACTTTTGCAAAACATGGACAGATAGTTGATAGCATCAAATATATAGAAAGATATAACGAACATTTCTACTTTATCAAAGACATTCCACCACAATAGATGTTTAATCAGAGACAGGAGAATAATAATATCTTGCATAATATGGCCGAACTTGAATTAGAACAATAATACTCTGAAAATCTAAATTAGACATGTTACTTTATAATAGACACTAAAATTTTATGCAATGACTATTAAAGTATATTGCTGAAAAATAGGTAGTATGACAGATACTGCAAAGAAGATAAAGAATGCAGGACAAGATTTTGAAGCAAAGATGAGGACTGAACAAGATCATGCAGAAGGCAAACCCAGTTCAGAAACCTTGAATAAAGCTAAAGTGAAAGCAAGAGATGCCTTAACTTAACAACAAGAAGACTAATTTTTCTTTTTTCCTCTTTTAGCTGTAAGAAAAGTGAGATGTGTATATTGAGATACCAAATGATCAGTTAGAAGCCGATTGATTTATCTTTAGTGATGCAAAATGAAATTAGTTATCCGCTGTGATCCAGTAGTAGCAAGAAAACCCCGTCTTAATTTTAATTATATATATGTATGAAGCATTGCATTCCATGAGACTTCTTTAATATCATAATTGATATTTGGAAACCCTTTTTGTGTGCTAAATCAAATTTCCTATGATAAAGAGAGTCATAGCAAGTGCGATGGTAATTCCCCACACAATCTTGTTCCAATCAAATATCTTCTGTCCATCTAGTACTCCAAATGGGAGTAGGTTGAATAACGCTATCCAACCATTAAATGAAGCACCACTATAAAGATATGGGTAATTCGGAAATACATACGCAGCTAATATGAATCCAAAACCCATGACAATGTTTGTTAACGGACCGATGAATGCAACCCTTCCAAATCTGGATTTATCAGATAATCCAATCATGACTGCACCGGGAGATATAAATTTAAAGGGCATGAATGGAATTGCTGATATAGCGGTTACCATTATACCATATAAATCTGTACGAAATTCCGCCCACGAACCATATGATTGTGCTAGGAATTTATGAGCTAATTCATGAATCAAAAATGCACTTATGAATATTAAAAGAAATTCTACAGATATGTACCTGTAATGATTAAATGATAGCCCAACTGCAGTCACCAGCCCAGTTGCAAACAATAGGTGTTTTATTTCAGTTTTGGAGAATCTTAGCTTAAATGTACTGGCTACATTGTGTATTAGTTTGATATTATTATTGTTATTATTATTGCCAATATTGCTTCTGACATGACCTAGTCCTTTTGCTGTCTGCTTAGCAGTAATATATTCTTCTACATTCAAACATGAATGATTAGGAGGAAGCCTATGCAAATGGCAAAAAAAGCTCTTACAATAATTACACTTAAATGGAAAGCTCTCATTGATATCGCATATACTGCACTTCATTATCTTGCTTTATACCGTAAGCTATTATACATTTAGTAATTTAAATTAAATAGTATTTCTAAATTGCCTCTATGAGAGTCTAAAAATTTAATCTTATGATAAAATATTCATTTTTAAGTTTTTCAGCTTGGAGAGTAACTATATTGATGTGATACCTAGCATCATAAACAATTTATTTATGGTAACTCTGCGTTAAGTATTGCATTACAATTAAAATTCTGATTAGATGCTAGCAAGCCCTAAATAAGACTGATGTCGAATTGTATATCTGCCATGGGACAAAGAGGAAAAGCCACAGATTTATCAGAACAGAGTACTTGTGAAATATGTGGGTTAACAGCCCGTACTAAAGAAGAACTCAAAGACCACCTAAGTCATGCACATAAGAGCATTGATTCAAATAATGCTTCTTCAGAACAAAACATCGATCCCTTTCCTCAATAATAAGTCGTCACCGAGTTATTAGGTATTAGTGATATTCTTTAATGGTAAGAACAGGCAGCAGTTAGGTTACGTAGAGCCATGTTTTAATGCTTATTATACAAAAAAGGGAAAGGAAGAAAAGGAAGTTTGCTACCAGATAAACCGTTTCATATATGCACACTGAGTAAAAGTAAAACCAATCATAGTGAGAATTGAAAATAGAACTTATAGAATTTATGTAAGTACAATATGCTAACTACTGATTTGACTTTTCTAGACATAAGTATTGATCACATTCTGTCATCTCTTATATTTTCTTTTAACAATGGAGTAGCTGCTCTTATCGAGTTCTTTGTTTATCGGTATTTTGTAATACCCGTAGGGCAACTGGTATAGCAAGTATGATATACAATGGGAATGAAAGCTGTCAATCATAATTCACTCACATTATGAATGAGGATAGTAATGTAACTATCCTTGTAACGATGAGTTTTAGTTAAATTCATCAATGATACATGCTGCTATGTGTCTAACCTTTTTTGATGTGACTAAACACATCATGACCATGCCCCTTTGAAATCTGACCTGGCTGATGTAGTATATTTAGAACCAATTCCTGAAATAAGTAAGTTAACTAAAGTACATAACCAACAGAGTAAAATTTCCTCTGAACCTTTTATCACGTATCATATATGCTACATCTTAATAATACAGTCCCAAAATATGACTTGATTGATAGAGAAACACGCAGTTTTCTATAGATTAATTTTATATTCTTTAGTAGTCGTCGCAGTTGCATTATTATCTAGCACTTTGGGTTTAGAAATAGCTTGGGCTGATTCTATTATGAAGAATATACCTATGAGTAATATTCCAGCTGGTGTTGCCTTCGATCCAGATAATGACTGCACTTACGTAACTAATGCGGATTCAAACACTGTTTCCGTAATAGATGGCTCAACTAATACTGTAATAAAGAATATACATGTAGGTAGCCATCCACGTGGAATTGCTTTCGACTCAAATAATGGTAATTTATATGTAGCCAATGAAGGTTCGTATACTGTTTCCGTAATAGATGGCTCAACTAATACTGTAATAAAGAATATACCTGTTGGTTGGTCTCCACTTGGAGTTGCATTCAATCCAACCAATGACAATGTATACATAGCCTCAGGTACCGTCTACATAATAGATGGCTCAACTAATACTGTAATAAAGAATATACCTGTTGGTTTACAACCATCTCGAATTGTTTTTGATTGGAATAGTGGTAATGTGTATGTAGTCAATCAGTTCTCAAACACTGTTTCCGTAATAGATGGCTCAACTAATACTGTAATTGATACTAATCCTATAGATAAATGATTAGATGCAGGCCCTGTGGGCTAACAATAATTGTGAGAACAAAGAATTATGAAATAAATTCATCGGAGACATAACGATAAAAACAGCAACGAATCACGATTCTAAACTCATTTACAGGCTTTCAGATAATATAATATGAGAGATGAATCAATTCTATAGTTAGCTGTTTGAACTGATGCTTTCTATGCATCTCTGTTTCGTAATGTGTTGCTTGTGAGCTTATGATTCAAATGTCCATGGTTAGGAACAATACTCCCATATAGATGATATATAGTAAATCACAACACAAAAAAAGTAATTTAAATGCCTAGAGAGAATAATAACGAGATAAGGAATCATTATTAATGCTGGATACGCAATGTGAAAAATTGGACAAAAGCTCCAAAACTCATGATCATAATTTGATCCTAGCGTCTTATAAGGGTAATTCTAGGATTGATAATTTAAATATATATAAACTTAGAGCAAACAGATCTACCAATGAGAACGCTTTAAGCAGTAAAGCTTCTGATTCTCAACATAAGATTATGATCGTAGATGATAATCAAGATATTGCAAGACTATTTGCTATCACTTTACAAGATAATGGATTTGCTGTAGATGTATTCAATGATTCTTTCTCTGCATTGGCAAATTATAAAGCTGGCATTTATGATTTATTACTCTTAGACATTAGAATGCCTGGTATGAATGGTTATGAATTATATCAAAAGATTAGAGACATAGACGATAAACCTGAAGTATGTTTTATAACTGCATATGAAGAGTTTATACATGACTTTAAAAGATTATTTCAAGGCCTGGAAGAGGTTGATTGCTTTGTTACAAAACCTGTTGAAATGCACAATCTTGTAAAAATAGTAAAATCAAAACTTAATTGCAACTGACGTGGCACCCTTAATTGTGAATGTAGTTAGTGGCTATATCCTGTTAGCATGAATACTCAATTGCAATTCTGTGGCGCTCAGCGGTCCAAGTACCAAAAATCACTTTACTCATAATATCTAATTTAGATCTGAAGAAGAGCTAACTTAACTGAACCGCAAAAACATGTCCGTTTGGAAGGTCACTAAACAATGGATTGCTACATCAATTCAAACCACAAGCCAAAAATTAGGATTCAGGGTTGAGGTGTTAGTTATTTGAAATGAAAATTGGTTTGATTTCAGACACTCACGACAATATCCACAATATACAAAATGCTATTTCAGTATTCAATAATAGAAGTGTAAGCTTTGTAATTCATGCAGGTGACATAACGGGTCCCAAGGCAGTAGAGGCCTTCGCTGAAGTAAAACTAATTGGGGTATTAGGAAATAATGATGTAGATGTAGCTGGATTAAAAAACGCTTTTGATAAGATAGGCGGCCAACTTAAAGGTGAATTTTGTGAAATTGAACAAGATGGTCTGATATTTGCAATATATCATGGAACTGATTCGAAGAAAAAAGATTCAATCATTCAGTCTGGCAAATATGATGTGGTTGTCTATGGTCATACGCATAGATTACAAAACAAGAGGGTCGGAAAGACACTAATAATTAATCCAGGTACTGCAAACGGTTGGTTTTTTGGATACAGAGCAACTGCTGTAGTATTTGATACAAAGACCAAAGAACCAGAGTTCATGTATTTGTAATCAATTTTATCAGTTCACTGATTGCGAACTGCAGTGGATGCAGATGGTACATTGGATAAAGAGTCCACTTCGATTAGACTTAAGGATTCGGATCAGTATTAATGAAGACAAATTTATACGCTGCTAGCAGCTAGTACAATGTAAACACATGCTGCCCCATGCCCATTCATAACTTTGGGAATCACTAATCCATGGCATAGCGGCATATAAATTCAGGTCATGATAAAGATAACTGTTTGAATCCTCGTACCAGGTTTGGCGAAACTACATTTGACAATTGTGTCACATTCATGGTTGATGGAGAGGAAAACTTTAGATTAAAATATCAAAAGATGAGTGAAGCAAAAAGCTCGATATATGTAGCAAATTATGATTTGGATCCAAACTTACAGCTAATAAGAAGAGATACTATTCCACAGTCAGCTAGAACACATGGTTTAATTGCATCTCCTTGCAGATCGCAATCTTTAGAATCCTACACACAAAATTCTGTTGATGGCGCTACTGATGATTTTGATTATACTCTCCAAAATCTTTTGATGCAAAAAGCAAAACAAAAAATTGATATTAAAGTCCTTATATGGGAACCAAGACCCATAGTCAGAAAATTACCAAACTCAAGAAAGAGAGGATTAGAGGCACGAGGCAAAAAGGTCGAAGGTATACTAGAAGCAGCAAAGCGTTTTGGTGTTGAGGATTATATAACAATACGCCTTGACAGCAAAGCACCTACTCTTACATCTGGTTTCCATGAAAAAATTATGATAATAGACAACCAAATCGGATTTTGTGGAGGACAGGATCTATCACTTGGTAAGTGGGATACAAACGACCATGAATTTGATAACCCGTTAAGAGATCCTGGTAGTGAACCTTGGCATGATATTCACGCAATGGTTGAAGGTCCTATAGTATGGGATCTGATTTACCACTTCAATCAAAGATGGCTTTACTCTATATGGAAAGATATTCAACAAGTAAAGAAAATAGTTAAACCTAGCTCGATAGGCTCCTATTTGTTCTCTTCGTCTCCTTCCACAGCACTGTCATTTACTGGTAATGGATATACGGAAATAACCGCCCTAAGGACATGGAAACAGCTAAGCGAAAACGGCCAAGAAAGCATCCAGGGCGGTGGTAGTGTATGCGCATGGTATGACACCATGTTTAGTAAGGCAAAAGATAGCGTCTATATAGAAGATCAGTTTCTTTTTCAAGACAAAACAATAACTCAGATTCTTGTGAATCGCCTCAAAGAACAAAAAGACCTAAAGGTAATCACAGTTGGGCCTATGGAACCAAATCTTCCAGGATTAGTTTTTGGCACCATATCAAAAGAAAGTATCAATCATATGAATAGCAATTTAGCAGCTTTACGAAAAGCAGGCCAAAACAGAGTCAGAACATATTCTCTGATATCTCAGCATAATGTGTTCAATGATAGAAGAAAACAGATCTATATTCATTCAAAGCTCATGATAGTTGACGACAAATGGGTTACGATTGGATCCGCAAATACTGACAAAGATGGGTTAGAATATTCAACAGAATTTGATTTAGGTATTGTTTCTCCTGATCTTTCACAGCGTCTTAGAGTAAAATTATGGCGTGAACATCTGAAAACTAGCGATATAGATTATTCTTCTTCCTCCTCCTCTGAACGATATAACCTATATAATTTTGAAGAAGGTTTCAAAGCTTTGGAGGAATTGGCTGAAGAGAATGGAAAGAGGATTAGAAGACATGAATCCATACATGGACATATTTACTATTATAATTTTGAAGAAATGAATTATCCTCCACCATATTCACGAGCAAAGGGAGGTAACAAATTTAGATTATTTTAGGCACATAATCTCTGCCCCCAATTTTACCAAACAAAATTGTGTTGTCAATCAGAATCCTATTTTTTGTCTAGCAGATTTTCGAATTAATTCTTCTTTAATGATATTTATGTAGTCTATCCTAGTCTTCTTCTTATTATCATTGTTCTTCTTTTGATATTTCAGGGGCAACCCAGGTAAGTGTAGCTACGTTGAATATACATTGAATCTCTTACATATGATATATATAATATATACACGAACTTGCTGGATTGAAATGAATTCATGGCTACTGTTTATTAAAACAGACTGAATGTGGTAGTGTTGTCATAGAAGAATTGCCAACAGAATATCAAAACGTACGTTACATTCTCAAGCTAATGCTTTTTGAATCTGTTGAAAGCATAGGAAGTAGATTTTCTAAATTCCTAATGTACGTATCATCTGCCATTCTACTATTGCTCCAATAAATAATATTGTTATCACTACTCCTATCTCAATAATAGTAGGAATAACATATTTTCTCCATGAATTTCTTTTGTTTCTATCTTTAATT
>DATFDI010000162.1:0-24346 GCA_035252175.1 Nitrososphaeraceae archaeon | reverse complement strand
AGAGATAAGACGGCATGATATCCCAGCTTTCATTAAGCAATTTCAGACTCAGCTTCTATATACTCTATTTGACTGCAAAGATTCATCTGAAATACTAACAAAAGGATATGAAAATGCTCTTTTACTCGTTACTCAGGCTATTTGCTCAGAAAGGTAGGGAGAACAGCAATTGGGTTCTAAATAATATACTCAGATTTGTTCAGCATCAAAAAGAGAGAGCAAATAGAAATAATAATGATAATGTAATTAGTACCTAACAAGACTAGCTTTTAAGCTAGAATTCTTATTCAGCTTTAACATTTAACATAGCTGGCTCAGGTTCAAATACATTATTATATTTCCGGCTCTTGGCGCTATGGAGAAAAAAACCTATTGCAATGCAGTCGTTATTATTTCCACGTTATTATCATCGTTATTATCATCATTATTTACATCAACCACATTGGCTCATGGCCAGCAAGACCAGGATTTATTTCCATTTTCATTTCCAACATTAACTACAACCAAAAATCAAACAAGCATTAACCACAACATGCACAATCAAAATATGGGCTCTCATAGTTTTTCAGGTTACAGTAAAAAAGCGGAGAATAGCAATGCTGATGTCAACTATGATGATAACAACGGTGATGAAGACAATAGTCATACTGCCATAGCTAATGATAATGTCGATACGAATAACCCTTCTATCGATAGTAGTAGTAGTAGTAGTAGTAGTAGTAGTAGTAGCAGTAGTAGTAGTAGCAGCACTAACAATAATAACACTGTTCCCAAAGCAGTAATTTTGAATTTCTATGATAACGATATAGGTCAATTCACAAATGCAAAGCCCATACTAGACAAATATGGATTTAAGGGTACATTCTTTATAGTTTGCAGCTGGGCTGATTCAGACAGTCCTGACCGTATGAATTGGGAACAAATAACGCAATTATATAGAGAAGGACACGATATAGAATCTCATTCTACCTCACATAAGGTTCTAAGCAAACTATCTTCTGATGATTTAAATTATCAAGTAGGTCAATCAAAACAATGTTTTCGTGAACATCTTGGCGTTGAACCTACAATCTTTTCTCCTCCCCATAACAAAGGATGGAATAATGAAACAGCAATTAAATCAATTGCGAAGTACTATGACCTTTCTATTGGAGGCTTTGTTACCGACTTGATGTTCTTACATTGTTATGGATGGAAGCATGATCAACAACAATCTACAACTCAAACTGATTGTAGAACCTACTCTAATGATGGTACATTAAACTATGCAAATAGATATGACATCAAGGAAGTTTCCCATAATGGTATGGATGCTGACTACTCCCATGACGACACTCAAATATTTAAGAAATTTGTTCAACTGGTAAACAATCAGATTAACTTTAACAAAGATGGTAAAATAAATGCAATTCCAATTATTGGTTATCATAATATAGAAGATGATAAAGCTATTACTAGTACTGATGTAAGTTTATTTGATGCAGAGATGAAGTATTTGCATAATAATGGATTTAAAGTATTAACTATGTCTGACCTAGGATATGATGAAAATAGCAATTATTTGTATGTAAAAAAGTGACACCTGGAAATAGCACCAAGTTTAGAGGTTAGATATCAATGGTAGATACTATTGATTTACCCCAGTAACATTTACGCTTGAGAAGCGTTTCGCAGCAGGATTATCTGCACATTCATTTCTAGCTGTAATTCTATTATCACGTTGCTTTATAATAGTATCCTTTGATGTAAATGCAAAATTCCACTTTGAGTAATCAGCTGCTCCACCAGTTCCAGCAACAGTAGCATTCTGACACACATTATTTACAATAACAGATACCTGACACTTGGGAGTTGGGCTATCCATTGAGGTTGTAAAACGAGCTTATTAAGCATCATATAAGAAATATACATACATATACTCCTGTTCAGGCTGCTTATGAAGACGTAGTTATTGAAGTCTAAAGAGCCTACCTCATCATCGCAAAGAAACAAGTACTTGGTAGAAATTGTCGGTACGTTTATGCTTGTTTATGCAATATGTTCAGCTGCTACGGTATACCAGCATTCTGGACAGCTAGGTGTAATTGGGATAGGACTAGTTCATGCACTTGTTCTAACTGCTATAGTATATGCAATAGGTTATCGTTCCGGTGCTCAAGTAAATCCCGCAGTTACAATAGGTCTGTTGGCTGCAGGTAAGCTACGACCAAAGGAAGCAGCTTTGTATATTATAAGTCAGATTATTGGAGCAGTAATTGGTGCTGCAGTTGTATATAGCATATTTGGCTCTTCAATGTCTGCAAGTGTTACACTTCCATCTGATGGAAATGTAGTCAGAGCATTTGTATTAGAGACCGTCATGACATTTACTCTAGTGTACGTGGTATTGGCAACAACTACGTCGAGGAACTTTAAGATTGTTCCATTGGCAGGAGTTGCTATAGGCTTTACATTAGGTCTTAATGTAATGTTTGGTGGTTCTATAACTGGTGGTTCTTTAAATCCAGTTCGTTCATTTGGACCTGCATTGGTTACTGGAAACTTTAATTATCATTGGCTTTATTGGGCAGCTCCAATTATCGGGGGATTGATTTCTGCCGGAGTGTACAAAGCACTCCATAAAGACGATGACCTTCCTCTCCCTCCAGAGTAATTCAAGGAAAATTTATTATTTTTTAAGACTCCTAAGATGATAAGTCAAACCTCAAGACTGACTAAAAAACAAGATACTGCTGCTGTAATAATCTCATTGTTTCTCACATTTTCATATTATTAGAGTACTCTCTTAATTCAAAAGGATGCATCCTATCGGCTATTTTGTATTAGGTATTCAACAATGTATGGTTTTATCCTTGGACGTTTCTTATTAGTTCTCTCACACAATATCTCACTGATATGGTTGCTGTTTCCTTTCAAAATCCTGCATTCTAGCTGTTAAAGCCATCGTTCGGTCTGACAGCTGTGCTATAGCATCGTCTTTCATTTTGTCAATGGTTTCTTAATGCTTTCCTGAGTTGGGCCGTAAAATCGAGTCAAATTTGATTCACATCCCTCCGAGCCCACATTACATACTAAAAAAACAAAATTAAAGTGACGCTCAATAGGCATTAGGGGTTGATGAATCCTTCTCAAGCAAAGCTCAAATCCCCGGCTTTGGCCTTTCCACATACTCTAAATTGTATAGTTAAACTCCATTACTAAACAGTGCTAGGCTGTGTCAATGATCGTAATCTTCTAAATCTGACTATGGACTTTGAGCTAGTATAAATTAAGATTCCTTGCAAAATGTACCCTCCAATTATTAGAATTAATGCATTGAATGGCTTTGAAAACGTTGTCATTAAATGAATGTGAGCTGGCGAAGTCGTGTTCCCTATAATAACTGTTAATGCCAAAGCAATACAAGCATAAACTGGTTTTGTATATCCTCTCCATATTAATACAGATAATGTAACAAATAATAAATCCACAATAATAGCTTCGCCAATAAATTTGGGGTTTCCAAAAGGAATTGCAACGACTCCTAATGTGGAGATCACTATAAGAGTGATTAAAACATGAGTATTTGTAGCCATAATAAATAACATTATCTCATAACTGCACATTAAAGCATTACCAAATGTCAAAGATCTGTAGCTGCTGACGTTTTCTGATAAATGGTTACTCTTCCGTCCTTTGCAAAACAAATAGTGAATCAGATTCCAAAGAGCATGGAGGGATGTATAATGTCATATTCAAGCATATGTGATCTGTTAGGTTAGAAGGCTTGGCTTATTCAATACTGACTAGTCAGTTATGTTTATTAATAACAAAATCATAATACTACCAAAATGATGCTCAATAATAGAATTGGCATTCTCACTAGATTTTGCCCCATTATCGTATCAGTTTCGGTGTTGATTTTAGCTACAGTAGGAGTTTTTATCCAGACAGAAGGAGCAAGTTGGGATGTAATGTCTCACTTGCTAAGACGTCCTGAGACCTTTTTTACACCTTCACATACTATGCTTTATACTGGAGTTGGTTTATTGACCATAGCTACAGCGGCTAGTGTTTATTTGTTCAGAAAAAATGGCAAACAAATTCGAACCGAGTCATTTACCACGGCTTTCAAGTTGCTTATAATAGGATCTGCTATATCGCTTGTAGCAGGTCCATCTGATTATCTATGGCATCAAACATTTGGAGTTGATGGATTGCTCAGTCCAACTCACCTAACTTTAGTTACAGGTATGCTAATAAATTCGATTGCTGTCGTGCTAGGTCTTGCAAGGATAATTGTGCATTTGCAAAAGGTTAGGGAAAGGATACTGGTCAAAGTTGCAATGATTCCAGCATTCGCAGCAATGTGGCTTACAATGATATGGTATGTGTATATGTTTGCTCTACCACTTTCTGATGGCCAGCATTTTAACTTTAACCTAAATCCAATTCATGAAATAATAATTTCTATTATTGCTCTACCTACCATTGGTTCTGTGATTTTTGTGACTGCATCTAGAACTATCGGAGGATTTGGATCCGCTACAGCAGTAACTGCATTGTTGTTAGTAATGAACTCATTTGCAAACATAATGCCATCTAGTCAATTAATGCCTTTCATACCATGGTACTTAATCCTTATAATACCTGCGGTACTTGGAGATTTGATATTAAACAAGTCTGTAATACTTAGAAGATCAAAGAATATGCTAAAAGCTGATAGACGTGCAATAATTTCAGGAGCAATAATTGGTTCAATGTTCTATATTATAGGTTACCCTATGCTTCCAATAACATTTGCTGAACCACTAAGCTATACCTTTCATTCAATGAATGATATATCAGTTAACTTTGTCAGAACTCTTCCATTTGTATTCATTTTCACTGCGGTCCCCGCAGTCGCGATGGGAATTATTGGTTCAATTATATCGGTAACGAAAATAAGAGTGCCACAAAGGAGAAATGTTGCAAGCAGCATATTATCTGAAGCGAGAAATAATGAATTGTAAGAATAATGGTAGAGAGTAAGGAGCGGAAACCAAACTATGTGTCCAAAAGTTACGTCACAGTACAAGATGGATATAAAAGAAAGAATAGTTCGATCTGCTATCTCTTGCTTTTCTAAAAATGGGTTTGATAGAACAAGGATAGATGACATAGCTCAGATAGCAAATATCAGTAAAGGAACTGTGTATCTTTATTTCAAGAGCAAGGAAGATCTTTTTTATGCAATTTGTGAAAAGAATCTTCAAGTGCTAAAAGAGCAACTATCTCAGTTATTTGCAATAACAAAAGAGAACCTATTGTCTGATGCGGAACAGCTTTATGATAACCTCAAAAAATTGGAAAGGAATGGAAGTGAAAAAGTATTTTTTGAAATAGTGGCAGAATCATCTCGTAACGCGAAGCTACGCAGAATATTGTTTGAGCAGAGAACAAAAATATTTAATGTTGTCAAAGAGTATTTAGATCTACAAGTTCAAAGAGGATTCATTAAAAAAGATGCAGAAACAGAAGCTATAGCATACGGATTAGTATCTCTCTACGACGGGTTATCTGTAAGTAAATTTTTGGGAATAGGCGAAAATTTGAACAAAAAAGCATGGGTTGAAACGGTCAAAGCTATCATTACTAGTATTAGTTGATAACATCGCGATACAAAAGATGTTTCGCCCCTCTAAAGTATTGAACTTTCCATTCTACGTTATAATGCCGTCTGATTCCTGGAAGATTCACTACGTCTACCTTCAGGCGGCTACAACTTTCATCGTCTCTCCTTCTGTTCGCTATCTATGCTTAAACCATCAGCTGTAAATATTCCATAATCATTCTTTGCTTTTGATATTGCAGAATCTGCAATCATTGCAGTTTGAATGACAGATTCATTTATTATAAGTTTTAGTGCTTCTGCGCCTTTTGTTATTTGCCTTACAAGATACTCCTGATCTGTTACAACATTATTCCTATCCATATCAATTCTAAATAATCCAAACTTTGCTTCACGTCTATAAGATTCTTGCCATTCATAGTTATCCATCAACGACCAATGTAAGTATCCTATAACGTTTGCACCATTATCGATCGCTCTTTTGATTTGCTGAATATGTGCTACAATAAATGGGGCACGATATTTGTCATCCTTGTCAGCAATACCATTTTCAGTGACAATAATTGGCTTAGCATATTTGTTCTTTAGCTGCATAATCAGTTGATATATTCCGTGAGGATATATTTCCCATCCCAGATCATTTAGTATGCCGTAAGAAGATGATTTCTTACGGTTCCTTATCTTTTCATTTATATCATTGACGAATGCCCCTCCAATAAATCTGGCCGAAGATAGAGCAACTACAATACTATGGTATAAGTGTATGCGACGATAATAGTTGAGACCTATAAAATCAACTTTATTTTTCCAACTATCATGAATAATAAAGTTCTTACTTGAATTATCATGGATCTTGAGAGTATTCAAATAATTTAGATCTTCTTCACCATGGACTACAGAGTTAAGGAAGTAATCATTCAAGAAGTAAGAAGCATTCTTAGCTGCTTGATTATTGTTATTCAATCTTGCTGCTATGCTATTATTAGGCGTAGCTGGAACGATATAGATCATTAAATGCCCAAAACCAACTTTTTTTGAAATGCCATCTCCATCAGCATCAACATCATCTAATTCTGTGATCTTGTCGTAGGCTTGTACGTGGGCCTCGATAAGGTTATGCAGTGCTAATTTAGCTCTTCTACCATCAAGAAAAAAACCAGGGGGAGATAATGCAGCAATATACCCTAAACCTACAATGGAAGCTACAGGTTCGTTTATCGTAATCCAGTAGTCAACCTGGTCTTTTAATTCAATAACCATTCTTTCAGTAAATTTTACAAATGCTTCAACTGTTGCATAGTTTTCCCAACCTCTTAATGATTTCCAGTATGAATCTGTGGAAATTGGTTCTCCTATGGGAGCATCTCTTAGTGGTGAGGGTAGCATTTGTTGTACTATATTCTTGGTAATTGTGTTAGGAGGAGTCAATATCCATAGGGGTAGAGTAAAATGGTTCAATGTTACAATAGGCGTTAACCCTGCCTTTCGCATCGAACCCAACATATTTTTATAGTGATCCACTGCCTCTTGGTTCCATTCATCTTTCTTAGGTTGGATTCGAGACCACTCTAGGCTAATTCTAAAGGCATTCATACCTATACTTTTGGCTAATAGAAAATCATTTTCATAATATTTGGGCTCCCAAAATCTGACGGCTTCCCCGGCGGGTTGTAAATGAATTTGACTTCTTCCTTTGTAAAATATGCTTGGTTTTGTTAGAGAAGATATCCTTTTCTGTATGGAATCCGAACGAGTAAAATAATGCCAATCGTTATTTGAGATTCCTCCTTCTACTTGATAGGAAGAAGTCGCTACACCCCATAGGAATTTGTATTTAGAATCTTCCATTTTGAATTTATTACTAGTGCGCCTTGACCATACGATACATCAAATTTTACATTTGTAGGTACAAGTTGTATATATCTGCTCTTTTTCTTCCTTTTCAATATCAACCGCAGCACTGATGGTTTATCCTATGCTTTATTGCTGTCTACTAATATATTATTATAACCTGTGTCTTTTGTTGTATTATGACTATCATGTCTTAATCCATGAGGTATAAGCGTAACTTTTCGAGTTATGTCTCCTGTGTTCGCCTTGAAATACGATAGTAAAACAATTTTGATAAGGATTATCAGTTAGCTCTAATCCCATCAAGACTTGGCCAAATAGGGTATCATAACAAGGAGATGTCTCTATATACATTAGAATGGTTCTCCTATTGATATTATGAAAATCTACAAAATATCTGCTGTAACGCTGATAATTGAAAACATGAGAAGATCCTGCAGATTCTATTCTCAAATACCAGGCTTTAAGTTAGTCTATGGTGGATCATCGGATGATACTTTTACTACCTTTGAGATTGAAGAAGAACATACCTCAAAAATGTGTCTAAATCTAGAAGTGAGTATAACCAATAATAACAATAGCCATGATCTTCAAAGAAAAAGAAAAAACTTTGGACGAATAATTTTTTACACTGAGGATGTAGATAGACTATATTCTTATTTTAGAAGCAATAAGGAGATTTCAGATTTGATATCATTTGAAAAGGAACCTACTAATGCTGCGTGGGGAGAAAGATATTTCCACATAAGAGAACCAGATGGATATCAACTTTCATTTGCAAAACCTATTGCTAATATCAGAAGAGATTGAGTATCCTGATAGAATAAAGGCAATCATGTATACTATGTATTCTTTTTAGTATACTTAGGTGAATGGGAATATTTACGCTGGGTCATATAACACCAATTAAAAGAAGAGATGTGATAATAGCTGCTAAAGTTCGGGTATATCCAGAGGACGAAGAATGTTTTAGGTTTATGACGCCTGAGGCATACCATGAACTTCAAAAATGGATTCTACATCGCAGCAATAGTGAAGAAATTATAACTGATAAAAGCTGGGTTATGAGAAATATCTGGGACACAAATCGAGGTGTTAATTAACTAATTAAATTAAGCTGATGAGTCATTCAACAGCTACTTCATGATAGTGTCGTATTATCTATTGCGGTCAAAATTTAAATGTTCGTTACTAGTAGCTGTACACAGCATCAAAAAGTGTTAGACGTATTAAGTCTTATAATGCAGCTGTATGGACTGGAGGGTAACGAGTGGCTTATTATTATTGGCGTATTTGTTTTGTTATTCTTTGGTGTAAAAAGAATCCCAGAGCTTGCCAGATCCTTTGGAAAAGCATCTGCAGAGTTTGAGAGATATCGATTGTTGGGAAAAAAAGAGATTCAACAGTTAAAAGAGCAAAATAGAATTATCACAGCAACATCAAATAAAGACAGAGAGACGCTTGAATCTATAGCCGGTACACTAGGAATTGATTACTATGGTAAGACAGATCATGAGCTAAGAATTGCAATTCATGCAGAGCTTAACAGAATTACTAAAAGTAAAAAATGAAAGTATAACCACAGAGATAATAAAGCTATCAGAAAAGTATGTATCCATGCTTTAAGGCCTATATGAGAAAGCGACACTTATTTGCTAAGGCAAAACAGTTAAACCAGCTCAATCATAATAATAAATATATTAACGATCGCTTATTACTTGTGCAATTATCATTATAACCAATATTTAACGAAACTACTTTTTACATAACAGCTAGCAAAGTTCAAATCGCCTTCGACTTCGGACCTTACACAAAAAATTGTACAGTTAGATTCCATTACCAAACAGTGCTAGGCTCGTTATCTTTAAGATAACAGTGTTAATCGATGGTTATTAGTCAGAAATCCTATTATTGTGGAAGTAGAAATGATTGTGAGCCATTATTTAATGGAGGACAAGAGGACCATATCTGACTGCATGTAACAATTGTGTTGTCAATAATACCGTATTGGCACTAGAAGGTAGGCAACACCTCATTAAAAGAGTTCTCATTGTAGACGATGACCCTGATGTCACTTTAACCTTGAAGATGGGTTTAAATCATTATCATGATGATGGTAATACACGGTTTGAAGTATACTCGTATAATGATCCTGCATCAGCACTCACAGAGTTTAAACCAAACTTTTACGATTTGATTATAACTGATGTATATATGCTAGGCATGAATGGATTAGAATTAAGTCAAAGGGTGATGGAATTAGAACCAAACATTAAAGTCTGTCTTATGTCTGGAGCTGAAATAAACATAGATGCTCTAAGCGAAGTATATCCTAACGTAAGCTTCGACTGTTTTATTAAAAAGCCGGTTACAATAAACATGCTGATTAAGCGATTACTAGTGGATTTGAATTGATTGTATCACTAAACATGAATGTTTATTGAAGGTGCAACAGCTCAACTACATGGTGCTGTCATACATGTCTATTCCACGTTTTTAGGAATCCTTTCCACAACAACCTAGCAAAAAATAATATCGGTAAGTTCATTTCTCAATTGGATTTGCTATTAGATTTCCCCATTCAGTCCATGAGCCATCGTAGTTCTTGACGTTAGGATATCCGAGCAAATACTTTAGAACAAACCACGTATGGGATGATCTCTCACCTATTCTACAATACGTTATAATTTCTTTGTCAGGAGTTACACCCTTTCTCTCATAAAGCTTCTTTAACTCCTCTACAGATTTAAAAGTTCCATCGCTATCGTTTACTGCATGTGCCCATGGAATATTAGCGGCTCCCGGTATATGTCCTCCTCTTTGGGCGTGTTCTGTTGGATATTCTGGTGGTGCCGTGATTTCACCGGTGAATTCTTTTGGACTTCTGACATCAACTAATGATTTACCACCCAATGTGCTTCGTACATAATCAAGGTATACTCTGATGCTTTTGTCTGGTTCTTTAGTTACCTTATAATTTCCCTTGGCATAATTTTGAATATCTTTCGTTACTGGTCTATCTTCTAATAACCATTTTTTTCTACCTCCATTTACTAACCTGACATCGTCAAATCCGTAGTACTTGAACACCCAAAATGCAAACGCTGCAAACCAATTGTTAAAGTCACCGTATAGAGCAATTGTTGTATCATTGTTATTAACTCCAATCCTCTGTAGTAGCTCTTCAAATGCCTCTCTGCTAAGAATGTCCCTTGTTACTGGATCGTTGATGTCCGCCTTCCACTTTATTAGAACAGATCCTGGTGCATGTCCTAATTCATAATTCGATGTTGGGTCATAATCTACCTCTGCAATACGAACCTTATCATCTTTAAGATGATCTTCTACCCAATTTGTATCTACTAGAACCTCGGGATGTGCATATTGTTGCTTAATTTGTGTTTGTGCCATATTTTATCTCTTCTAATAATAATGATAGGGTAAAATATGCAAGATACCATGATTATATGCAATTTTCACCCTGTTCTGTACAACAATATATACTCGCAATTAATGGTTGCAATTTCACATTTAAATGGTGTAATTAATGCGCATTTTAATTCTATTTTGCGTATTTGGATTTGATTATATTGCTAACATAATGTATATACCTTTGAAACACTTAATGTCTGAACTAGATAAAGTACTCTCTGCAAATGAAGAATACTCTAAAAATTTCAAGCATGGCAATCTGCGAGCCCCACCTTCAAGGAAACTTGCAATACTCGCATGCATGGATGCAAGATTGACTGTAGAGGATTTCCTGGGATTACATACAGGAGATGCCCACATTATAAGGAACGCTGGTGGGATAGCTACTAATGATGCCATACGTTCACTTATCATTTCTCATGAGCTTCTTGGAACACAGGAATTCATAGTTGTCAATCATACTGATTGTGGAATGTTGACATTCACTGATGAAACTCTGCGCAAAAAACTATCAGAAAAATATGATGCTGATGCAGCAGAACTAAAATTCTATTCATTTCCTGACCTTGAGGCCAATGTAAAGAATCAAGTAGACAAGATAAAGTCAACACCTTTTCTCCCAAAAGAGATACCTGTATATGGATTTGTATATGATGTCAGGAGTGGAAAGATCAAAGAAGTAGCTAGAGGGATAGATTCTGTTGCTACCGCCGCATCTCAAGAAGGCATACAACAAGAACAAGAAAAAGAAGAGCAAAAAACAAAAGGATAAGTGTCAGCAGAAATGCACAGTCAACGATCAGCAAGAACAAATAACAATCAAAATCATCAATTATTATCGTACAAAAAACATTTGCTACTATGCCAGTCATGTTTATCGAAGGTAACTTATTTTGACCAGTCAGGAAAGATTAGTAGTATACCATATGAGAGACGTGTGCGATGTCCCATGTGTATGACTGCTATAATATTAGAGAATTAACATATACTATATTAGAGGCGGTAAAATGTTTTGGGATTAAACAAAAAAAATACTAGTTGTAGACGATGAAATAGATAGCAATCCAAGCTTGAAACTAGTACTTGAGGAAAATGGCTTTAAGGTCGATGTATTCAAAGATCCTTTATCAGCGTTAGAAAAAATAAAGACAAACCTTTATGATCTTTTAATCATTGATACAAACATGTCCAAGATTAACGGTCTGACACTATATGACGTGATTAAAAGAATAGATAATAAAGCCATGGTATGTTTCATAACAGCTAGCCAAACATATGCTTAGCTTTCATGTTAGATGTACCCAAAAGAATAGTTAATGATTAGCTACCTGAATTTTATTCGATAACATGTAACATGAAGTGAAATGTATTATTATTAGTGTTATGATAATTAGGGTCACTAAATTAAATTAAATTAAATTTAATACTTAAAAAAAGGTGCTTTGACAAGCACCAGGTTTCTTCATAGATTTAGTCTGCTCATTTTATTAGTATTGGTTCTGGAGTCACTTATGATCATGTTGATCGGAAGTTGCTGTTTTATTTATTAACCACTTGTACTATTGCTGCCAGTTGTACCTGTGCTGTTTGTGCTACCGCCACTTGTACTGTTGCCAGCGGTTCCTGTTAATGTAGAATTACCGCCGCTAGCTCCACCTGCAGAACCAGTACTATTGCCGCTTGTCTGAGCGAATACCGCGGATGGCATAGACCCAATAGTTGCACCTACAATTACACCAGCAACAATAAATGCTGCTGCTATAGTCAATTTTGTTGTATTTTTCATCAAAACTAAAATGAATGTGAACAATATATTATTGCTTTTGCATATGCTATTTTCTGAATATATGTGCAAAACTGACCTAGACAAATCTGGTATTGCACATTCAACTAAAATATTATACTGTAACTATGCCAATAATGCACTAAACTAGCTAGTATTGCGTATTTGAAGTAAGTTATATTCCAATACTATCTATCATACAGTAATGGCTAGTGCTGTTGGAGGGGGAGTAATAATATTATCATTCTGGCATAGAGAAAAAAAATGCAATCTGCTGCAAATAATACTAATGATGATAATAATATGCTCGCCGTTGCTACTATGTCCACCATTGTAGCCAATAACAGCGCACCAAACATCTTCATTGTCCCCATAGAACCAAGGAGGCTGATGCATATGTAAGCAAGCTGTAAAACGAAAGGAGAGGGAAAATATGCAATAGAGTAATTACTATAGGTGGAATAGGATGCAAGACAACGCTGCTCTGATTATTATATTCATCTATAGTGCTGGATGGGTATGTTTGTTACTGTTGGAGCCGCAACAATAGTTAGTGATACTATTATGTCCAATTGCCTTGCTCCTCCTTAACCTCGTAGTAGGAGAAATAGCATTCTCTGTCAGGTCACATACATTACATTATGCTAACTCTTCTCTACTGCTACCTTCTCCTCAACCTATATTCAATATTCCGTTATATCTACTGAAGATCCAAGAAGAACAACCTGTTATCGTTTTAACCGCTTGTTTTTGTAACCCATTGTGATAAAAATTATCTGTAATTATAAATAAAATGAAAAGTTAGATACATTATTTACCCAATGTATTGACATAACATCTATGGACTCTGACCCCATTGAAAGTATACAGTACCACCCTTACATGATGAATATATCGAAGACTGAACATCTTTCATTGAACTCCATACCTCGAGTTCTCCTAATATTTTTTCGATTTCTTTCTGAGTAGGAGTATCAGATGCCATCAAATTTATTATCTCTTCTCTTGAATATGATCTTGATGCATTATCTCTTAGTAAATTTTCTATCTTTTCTTGAAGGTCTTCTTTACCATTATGATTATTATTTGTCATGATAATGTCACTACGGTTATGATATTATATAGATTCTTGTTTCCATACAGCTATCAAATATGCATTTTTAATAGCTTATATGGTCAAGGTCATGGAAACGGTATAGGTAAACGAAAGGGAGTTGAATCTTCTGCAATAGTAATAGTAGAAGAATATACATGATCCCTTAAGTACTGCTGATTAGTACAAATTGTTCTATCGCTGTTGCTACTGTTGTCTTCACTGTTCTTCTTGTTGTTGTCATTCCTAACACATTGATTTGTGCTTACTTCATGAACAGACAAGGTATCAACTACTATTAGTGACAACGTTATTGCTGTTGTCAGAGTTGCTATCTTTTGATATTGAGATTGATTGATTAATTATAATGACCCTTTCGTGGTAACATACCAATCTCGCATATTAACAGCATAGTATGCATTCCTTGAATAATTCATGCAATATATGCGCCAAATGATATGGCAAACATCTACACACCAAACTATCTTTTTATTTAATCATGTTGCTGTCATACATGCATTATTAGAAAAATATATGCAACGGTATAGTCTAACTCCCATTACTTGTGTATTTCATAGCAGTAAGAGCTATGTGTGACATTATAGAATAGTACCCTAAAGGAAATGCTATCAATGTATGTTTCTTAGCGATATATCTCAAATTTGCGCATAATTCTTATTTCTTGCATATTTAGCAGCAATAATATTCACCAAGCCATAAAACATTTTGGTATATATGATGAAACGACAAACAACAATAAAGCTTTCGTTAACCTTAGCTCTCGTAGTAATAGTTGCAGCGGCAATAAACCCAATAATGCCACTAGTATTCGCACAAACTGGATCCGATTCTAATCCTGCTGTAAAGACTTTGCGCATAGGCTACTTTCCAAACATAAATCATGCTCAGGCAGTAATCGGATTTGGGAACGGAGATTTTCAGAGGTCATTAGGGAATAATATAAAGGTTCAAACGACTGTATTTAATGCAGGTCCATCAGCTATTGAGGCATTACTTGCCAAGAGAATTGATGCAACATATGTTGGTCCTAATCCAGCCATTAATGGCTATGTGGTATCAGATGGCAAAGATTTGAGGATAATCGCAGGCGCAAGCAGTGGAGGAGCATCATTTGTGGTCAGAAATGATGCGGGTATTAATTCTCCTAAAGATTTAGCAGGAAAAAGACTTGCGTCTCCAGAACTAGGTAATACCCAGGATATTGCTCTTAGGTCTTATTTACTGAAAAATGGACTTAAAACAACTGATCAAGGTGGCAACGTAGCATTGACACCCGTATCTAACCCAGACATACTAACACTATTTTTAAAAAAGCAGCTGGATGGTGCATGGGTTCCTGAGCCATGGGCGACCAGATTAGTAAATGAAGCCAATGGAAGAATATTTTTAGATGAGAGGAACATTTGGCCAGATGGTAAATTTGTGACAGCCAATATTGCTGTAAGTACAGATTACCTTAAGAACAATCAAGATGTGATAAGTAAATTATTATCTGCACACATTAATGAAACTATATGGATAAACAACCATAAGAATGAGGCTGTACAGGCTTTTAACATAGAGGTCAAGAAACTAACAGGAAAATCGATTCCACAAGATGAACTTAAACAAGCCTTTTCAAGAATTGATTTCACATACGATCCAATTAAACTATCTTTATTCCAATCAGCAAACAATGCATACAATCTGGGGCTGCTAGCCAAGGGTAAGCCGCGTCCAGACTTGTCTGGGATATTCGACTTGACAATATTAGACCAAGTTCTGAAATCAAAGGGGCTAACGCCGATAGAAGGAGGAGTACAACAACTCTCTCCCCAAAGCTCAACTGGAGGCAACCTCGGTGCTGTTGAATAGTTAAGCCTGATTTTTCTCCCTCCTTATTTTATATTTATCGTTTCTGCATTTTTACACAAAAAAATTACACAGCCTTTAGATATATACACATGTAACTATTACAATTGTTATGATATGAAGGTTAGGGACTAAAGCTAGGCCATCAACAATGGTTATCCTAGGTCTATAGTAACAACAAAATAGTAACAATCGTAAGGAACGTATAGGCAAAGAACTGTACGAACATGTATATGAACACCACTCAATGTATAGCTAGGGGTACTGTTCTGTCATCCTTTTTTCCCTCTAGTTTCCTTAATTACCAACTCTAAATATTGTCTAACTTCGTTATCATCTATCATTGAAGATTCTACTCCTGTTTCTTTTTCCATAGCATCTGCTTGGTTATGGATTAGTTTTACAACATTTTGTATAATCTCTGCGTTCTCTTGTGCATTGCCTAAAGTATCTAGCAAAGCATACTCCTTTGCATATTTTCTGGCTAAATGACGCAGTTCTACGTCCTGGGCCACTGACAGCGCGACAGAGTATATTCCTATGCTAAAGAGAAAAGAAGCTAGTACAATAAATGCACGTTGGATTGCTCCAAATGGCGGATAGGAATTGTTGGTTATCCAGTTATTGGTCGTCGGAGAAATTAAGATGGTTGAAAATGCTGCGATAATCAAATAATTAATGATCTTGTTACGAGAAGAGGTAATTTGCCGTCCGAGGGTTTTTGCTACTAAAATGTACGCAAAAGCTATTACAAAATCAGCAACAATCCATCCCGTGGTACCTATTATCCTAAAGATAAGGAACGTAGGGTCGGCATATACAAATTCACTTGCAGTTGACTTTAATAATTGAGGACCAAATACCCCAGTTAAAAAGAGTATAGGAGGTAAAACTATAAGTGTCCAAAATGTTGCTCTTCCTATCTGATCTTTGAAATAACGAAGGAAATATGCAACAGCAACTGTTTCTGCGATAGCAATAGCCGTAACTTGAGGAACAAGAAACATATAGAGATGGATCACGAGTTCTATCCTGGATAAGTGTCTGCTTGCCATAGAATTGCTAGAGTGGAAATTTGGATCTATGGAGGGTGGTCTTGAGACGACTAATTCCTTTGTATCAAGTACGGTAGTAACTGTCACGCTCAAGCAAAGCAGCATCGATGATACAGCAAATGCCAATATCATGATATTGTGTCGTTTGTCAACACTCGACTTGAACCATGACAAGAATTTGTAAGTTCGAAAACCAAAGAACAAGATGGCTACTGCACTTATTAAGACTATTAGAATCAGCAGGTAAGTGCTATATTGTGAAAACAGTACCATTTCAACAATGATAGCTCCAAAGATGACTAAAAGTGCATAAAGAAAAATAGGTGTTGCCTTGTACAGCCTATTAAAAAACGAAGTAGACCCAAGGTCCTTGTGCAATGCAACCATATAATCTCTAAGGGCATACAGACCTGAAAAAAATACAGTGATACTCATCGTTATAAACAAAATTACACCAAAAGAAGAATTAAGAGGCTTTCCCAAAGCGTCAAGAAAGGTGCCAATGATTACATCGGTGATTATGACGGCCCAAGCAATAAATGTCATTAAATAAGTTTTTTTCTTAATGATACTTGTGGTGATTATCAATGGCATTTTATTGCTTATTATGTATGTAATCGTCACCTCGTTATATAGCCTCCTATATACGTTTCAGTCTGCTTATACTTTTAGAAAATAGATCTGACCACAAGGTATACTTTTTGGTCCTTATTCTTGCTAGTTTGGTCAAATAATATCTTGACAAGGTTCTGTCGACTTTTCAATGAATTCTTGTCATTGTCAGGATGTAATAGGCTGTCTGATATTTTTTGATGGCGGTTCTAACGAGAATCCCATTCGTACTACTTATGTGATTTTTCCAATTAGTTGATCCCACTCAAAAAAAACCTTCTTAAACGTCTGTAGACCTCCGCTTTGAATTGAATGCATTGTGTCCAATAAGTTATCAAATTCAGTGTTTATGTTATATAATATTTGAAGTTAATCATATCCGCGGACAGAATCCAACCGAACCCGGACTGATATACAAACATATTAAACCTTGAACTCTGCTTTTTATGTTTAACAAGAATGCCCCTTCCAACTGTAAAAGGAACAGGTACATTTTATAGGGAATATGGAGACAATAAAAAGGAACATGTTTTATTTATCCATGGACTTGGTTCTTCATCACTCAGATGGGTCGATATTCCAGAAGCATTGTCAAAATATTTTCATACGATAACAGTTGATTTAATAGGTTCTGGTTTGAGTGAAAAACCACAGAATGCGGATTATACAATCAAAGGATTAAGTAAGTTCATTGTTGATTTCCTTATAGAAAGAATCGGAATCACGGATAAGGAGCACAAAAAGATAAGCATTGTAGGCCATTCATTGGGTGGATATATAGCTGCTCAAGTTGCTATAGAAAATAAAGAAATGATAGAAAAGCTTGTACTGATAGATTCATCTGGTCTTCTTGAGGCACCAACCCAGCTGCTAAAAGATTATCGTGATGCAGCAACGGATATTAATCCATTAACAAGACATGAAAGAGTCAAAAGAGTATTGGAAGACCTGTACGCAAGTCCTTCAAGGCTACTTCCTGTATTAGTTGATTTATTTGGTTATATAATTGAAAAGCCAGGCGCAAAATATGCGTTTGAAGTAGCATTTGACAATAGTACAACAACACAAATTGATCCAAATGGTTTCAAGCAAATTGAAGATATTCCATGCCTTGTTATATGGGGTGAAAAGGATAATCTAATACCAATAGAATACTTTTACAAGTTTAAACAGCAACTCCCAAAGGCTAACTATACAATAATTGCAGATGCAGGTCATGCACCGTTTGTCGAAAAGACAGCTCTGGTGTATGAAAAATTGCGTACATTCTTAATGCAGGATGAGATCGGTGATAATCACTAAATTGATTGCTATATTGCGTGTATAGGAATCCCTAGACTTTGTTGCGTGCCGGCTATATTGTATTGGCTGATAATATGTTCAGTGTAGATGCTGTAATTTTTCTGGCCTTGATGTGCTTGTTTTGTCAATGATTTAGAACTTTCATAAATCATATACATACTATTAATTAATGTATTATAAATTAAATTAAATTAAATTCTAAAAAGCAAAATTAAAAATGAACATAAAGGATATTTACTAATATGATAATTCATTCTATTGTGCGTGGCAAAATAGCTATAATAATTATCCTATGTTGTGGAATTGTTGTTGCTCTTTTGACCACAAATGTTACAAAGGCTCAAAAGTTTCAGACTATGCAAATATTCAACGGTCAAATTGGGTTACAACCTAGAGAGTCAGAAGGCCATACATTTTCTGTACCTTCTAGTGCTAAAAATATACATCTTAAGGGGACTATAGCTGCATCCGGAGGAGCAATTAAGACAATTACGATTAGATTATATGATAGCAGTCAATGTCCGCCACCTGATCCGCAAGGACGAATTCAATTTGGCAGCTGTACTATAATGTTTAGCCATGATTATTCTACAGGAGATAAAATTGACAAATATATCCCACATGGAGGCAAGTTCTTCCTATACTTACAAGACAGTTCTCCTTTTTTTAATAAAGTAGTAACAGGAAATATATATGTAGAATATGCTCAATGATGTTATTACCAAATAACTACGTTCGGGTAGCTTCATTCAGAGAGTCACTCAATACTCTAGAGACTATCACTCACTGTAACTACCATCATAAGCCGATATTTTTATATTCGCAAAAACAAGACAACCTTGACAATATCTTAAAAGAAGTAACAGCAATGTCGCAGCAGACTATTTGCATTTGACATATTAAAATCTGGCTGGCTTAAACGTGGTTATGTAATATTAATAGTCAACCAACAGCACAACGTTTGCTAAATCAATAGAGAAGTAATAATGTTATATGATTTGTAACCGCTAATTATGACATCTTCACTGCGATAAAAATACTGAACTAAGCGGCAATCTTAATAAGGATTTCATAATGTATTCGTTCTTCTTGAGCGCCAGTATGGCATAACGATATCATCACCAACAGATTAGAAGGCAAGCTAGCTCATGTCCATGTGGGTTTGAACATTCCCGTCTAGATAGCGGAGCATAATGCACCGTTACATTCTTTTTGAAAAAATCGCGTGAGAATATTGTTTGCTTCCTTTAGCTGGACTATTGCTCGCTTTGCATCGCCTTTTGTTGCATTTGATCTATTTGTTCTTGAGACAATTCATCAAATAGGTTGCACCAATCCCTGCCAGAAATAATTAGGTTGAATTTCTTGAGATCCGGATGAATGCATCTGCCATTTGTTAGAATGTCTGCATTAATAGGATCAGAGGGCGAGAACCATTTACATGATAAACAATTCTCTGATTGCCATGTAATTCTTTTCAATGTGTTTTTGTTATCTCCTGCCGCGATTGTCATCTAATCTCCATTCCAAGCTCGAATTCCATGAATAAAAGAGCTGTCCTCTAGATAGGTAGAAAAGAGCAATCAGTTTGCTATTTTCCACTAGTTTTTAATTCAAGCAGAAACTAAAGTGGTTCGCTTATATTATGCGGTAATGCGTTTGTAGCACTTATATATCGTAACCACTTTGAACATTCGATTGAACCAATATGACGATTTTTACTAGTATTGTATTTAGCTACAAGAATCAACTGCCCTAAAATCTCGGTACGGAGAAGATCAACTCACAACTTGATAACTCGACATGACATGCCTAAGAGCTGCTTGTCTCATATTGATT
This sequence comes from Nitrososphaeraceae archaeon, assembly GCA_035252175.1. Classification (GTDB taxonomy): domain Archaea; phylum Thermoproteota; class Nitrososphaeria; order Nitrososphaerales; family Nitrososphaeraceae; genus JAFAQB01. The sequence goes on along the minus strand of DATFDI010000162.1, from coordinate 3,917 downwards.
GACACGTATATGAGCACGTATTAATTAGTAAGCTTATTTAAAATAAGAATTTCGCCATTTGGTTATATTTAATATATTGGACGTGGATTCATTCGTTCTTCTTCGCCTTAAGATATGGAGGTTGTTGAAGAAAAGATCAATTCTACTCTATACAAGCAATTGACCTTACACAGATACAGATTCAATCACATCAAAAAGACACAACGGGAACTCGATTTTTGTTTGTAATCAGAGCTGTGGACATAGATCTAGTATTAAATGCTATGCCAAATCTTCCTTTAGTATCGACTGTTATTATTCCGCCTGTGTTCTTACCAAACCTTCTAGTTAGCATGTCAATTGATCTTTTACTTGATAAACGCGCACTATTTTCCGATTGCATTTGGTCACAAGCATATTTACATAGACAAAGTCTCATAGCATACTCTCCATAGCCAGTAGCACATGCTGCTCCTGAATTATTGTCAGCATAGATGCCAGAACCAATTATTGCAGAATCGCCTACTCTTCCATGCATCTTAAGCCATATTCCACCAGATGAAACAGCCGAAGCAACGTTTCCGTCTCTGTCGATTGCAACTGCTCCTACAGTAGAATAATGTTCATGACTATGATGATTATTTTCCTCCTGTGCTCTCATACATGAAAGCATCATCATCAGTTTCCCATTCTTTTTCCAATTTGTTCTGAAATTCTTTAAGAGCCTTCTATATTCCATCATTTTTTTTTCATTTATCTCATGAGGATCGTACTCATCAGCGTTGCCAAATAGCTTTGCAAGTTTGGTCACTCCCGCTGAGACTATCATCACATGATCTGTGCGTTCCATAATCTGTCTTGCTACCTTAACGGGGTTTTTTATGCCAGTAGCCATTGCTATAGAGCCAGCGGATATATCTCTTCCATCCATAATTGAGGCATCCATTTCTACTGTCTTGTCGATTGTAAGAGGAGCGCCAAGACCTGCATTGAATAACCCACTATCTTCCATACTTGCTACTGCTGCTTCTACTGAATCGACTGCTGCCGCATTATTGCTGCTTCTTCTCTTTAATAGATCGAAGCTATAAGAGACAGAAGATTTAAGAGATCTGGTGATTTCATTTGTTTTCTTTATTTTTTCGACGCTCGCTCCACCATGTATTAGTATGCCAAAATCAAAACTCTGACTAGTAGAACTCAAAATTGAGTATTGGTTTATTCATCGTCCTTTATCAATTTTATAGACAACCGACATCGTTTCATTATCCTCATCCTCATATCATCTCTCCTAAGATCTTGCACTAGTTTAGCATCATTTAACTCCACCAGCTAATGCTACTGTGAAGGCGGGTAATCTGAACCTAGTTATTCTGTAATAGCAAGCATTATTGCTATATCGCTTGGATTACTTTGATAATGAAACTAAAGAAGAGACATTAAAATTAAAATTTTAGAAAACACTAGATTACAAATGAAGAACTAGGCAGGTCTCTATCGTCGCACAACGAACTAATGCTGGTTTTAGGAGGTATTCATTTTTATTCTGTTTATTGGATTTCAATACTCAAGCTGCCAACAACTATGAAATTATGTGAAGCAACCAATTTTTATGGAAATGGTATGGCTAAAAGGAAAGGCGTTTTGTCCTTTGCGGTTAGAGGGTCATCATTTGAGTTTTGCAGATGATTACATGCGGTTTCTGCATTATCATTTTTATTATCATTGTTACTAACCGTACTAATACATACTTCGGCAGTTGCTTGATGAGGAATACATACCACAACAATAGCTATGAATAATACCATGGTGGCTAAAATCATCATAGTTGTCGTTGACGGCTACGATGAGTATATGTCTATCCTGATACGTCTCTCCTCCTCATGCCTATTTAGTATATTTGGTATATTTGGCTTGTATCTACCTGAATACTATAGTTTCTTAAAGAAGTTATTACTATCTCTATGCTCTAGAATAATAGAAAACTGATTTCAAATGACCTTATTCTGCTCATGCTCACGGTGATGATTGATGATGATGTTGTAGTGATGGTTGATTTTGAGTTAATGTTGCAAACTAGAATAACACTACTATTATCACAAATGCAAACTTTCTCATCAGATTACAACTAGAAAGAAAGAAAACTGTGTGCTAACACGGAAGAAGTTTTTACTCATTATCACTATCATAGCTATTAGAACTGTGTGAGCACGATTTTATGAGGAAAAAAGCGTCGATTATTTGCTCGACTTGTGCTATTGCAAAAAATGTGGTAGACTAGCATTATCGAACATCGATATATTTGATGCCTTTAGATTGTAAGTTGTATCATTAAAGAAAAATATGATTAATCAACTACTTGTGGAGTAGAACGTCATTCTCTGCCACAAAGCCATCTTCATAACCTCTGCAGTATTGAATAGAATCTTGTCCCGACATATTACGTGGTGATTCACAATCAACATTGTCTGTAGTTAATTCGGTAGTAGGGGTAAGTAGCTTAGCATCTGAAACTCCCTTTTGATATCCTTGTTTGTACAGGGAACTTGAAGTAACATTACTACTCCTAGTGCTATTGCCGCTGCCAACATTAGAAGCTACAGCTGAGGCTTTGCCGCTACTACACGTACTAAATCCTCTATTATATCCATTCATAAATTCTTGTGTATGAAAGCTAGGTCCTTTGCCAGTTTGATTGATATACCTTGCTGAGAATGTTACTTTTGCATCATTACACCCATGATCGTAGCCGGCTTGAAATGGCGTTCCTTTCTTTGCCATTACGCCTTGCATTGCTCCTGAAGAAGCGGCGGTCAACAGTACCAAGGCGACGACTGCAGTATAATATAATCCATTTTTCATATCTTGCTCTTCTGTCCCATTTTCACTTCTATGTTGTTGCTATCGTATATTATTATTATTATTATTATTATTACAAGGGCCACCCGCACCTACTTCACAAATTCCCATTTGTGTAACGCCACTAGCGCTGCCGGTATTAGTATTGTTGCTATTAGATACAGAATATAATAATGATATTGTTGTTGATGGTTGTGCATTCGCAGTTAATGTCAATGTAGACACTGAAAGTACTAGTGCCATCGTTGAAAATAAAAACAGATACGCGATCTTCTTCACGTGATGATTATTTTCGACCTCAGCACCTATATCATTACATATAGCAGCCGCGTTTATTCTTCTCATCATAATTTATTATATGACTAGCCGAAGATAAACGATCTAAAAATTTCCAATAGAAAATTCGTACTTTATATTACTCGAGTGTCTGACATCCCACGACATTTTTCCAGTCATCTCCACGTTGTGCCAGTTCTGATTCGACTTGATAAGCCTTGGCCAAAAGTGCTAATGCGAATGCGCTTCAGTTGTCATGTTTGATGATTTCAAACGCTGTTACTTGAACACCGCATATTTTTGATTCAGTTGCATTATGGATTTACCGTTAGGATCACATATCGCAGCTTTTTGTTGTGGCAAACAATATGAAGATTACGCTAACTTCTAGACAATAGAAAGGAAGTCACATTGGGAACATTATGAAAAACCAGTGAGTTATGAGTGAGGGAGTAGCAAAAGCAATGATATGAGATTCAAAGACTTACAAATTTTAGTATCGCAGCAGACTTCTGAATGAACTAAGAAAGACAACAAATGCTATAGCATGGACCAACTATTCCACTCTGAGCGGTTAAAAGCGGCTATGTTTCAAATTTAAATTCTACATGACTTTTTCTGCTATAATAGCCGTAACAGACTGTATTGACAATACAAAGTAAATTTTCTAAATTCCTAATGTACGTATCATCTGCCATTCTACTATTGCTCCAATAAATAATATTGTTATCACTACTCCTATCTCAATAATAGTAGGAATAACATATTTTCTCCATGAATTTCTTTTGTTTCTATCTTTAATT
>DATFDI010000161.1:0-120086 GCA_035252175.1 Nitrososphaeraceae archaeon | reverse complement strand
TTTCTAGCAAAACAACAATCTACTGGTAATATAGAAGATATCAATAAAGTTACAACAGATATAGCAAGAAATGCAGCTGCAGGTGGAGACAGTGTAGTTGGTTTATTGGAGCAATCAGTAGCAAACACAACAGCAGACACAACAGCAAACACAACATCACCACCATCATCATCAATAATACCACCGTCATCACAACAACAACAACAACAACAAGAACCTTCACAATCACCACCACTACCTACTAGTACTATTGCTTCTTTTGGTAACGATAGTAGCAGCGATAATGTTGATAATAATCTGGAACAACAACCGTCTTCGCAGTCATCACCATCAGCATATCCAAGTAATGATTCCTCCAGCTCTATCAACACGAATAATGCAACCGATGCAAACACAGTAGTTTCAAATTCAAGCCCAAATAGTACAATCAGGATTACTTCTATTGATCAACCTGATATGTCATCGCTCTCGCGACCACAATCATCTCCATATGTAGCATCACCACCATCAGAAAGTGCCATGCACCAAGTGTCTAACTCTACTGGTAATATTGCCAGCCTGGTGGTAAATTCGGCTACAGACGTAACACTCAACGGAGGTTCAAGCCATGATCCCGATGGTGATCGTATTGGCTTTAAGTGGCAGCAAATATCGGGTCCTCTGATTACATTAAACGGAGACAATACATCACAAGCTACATTTACGGCACCAAGTGTACAAAATAATACAACAATGTTATTTAGACTGACAGTTACAGATCAATATGGTTTGAGTGACAGTAAGACAGTACAAATCATGGTTACTCCAACAAATTAGTTTAAGATAATCAGACTCAATCAATGAACATCATATTAGCCACAAATACTATTGAGAAAATAAATGGATGGATCGTCAAGAATAGCATAGTATTATGGGTTGAATTTGCGAACCTTCTACAAATATTTCATACTCGTTCTTACACTGTTAATACTGTCTAATATTGCCAAGCTTTGTTTTAGAATCGGACGCGGCAAGAATAGCCTCTAATATAAAGATAATCCAATCAAAAAGTATGTTTACATAAGATACTGCTTAAATTATTATAGATATATTAGTATAATCTTAATATATTAATCCGTCCAGTTAGGTTATGCCAATAATGAGGCAATACACATATGCTACATTCTGCTTCAAATCAATACAATAACAAAAATAACGCTCATCTTCATGACCCAAACTCACGATACATATTGATAGTTGATGATGAGCCTGACATACTCTCAATCATCAGACGAGTTGTTGAAGAATATGGTTTCAATGTATGCTGCTTTACAAAACCAAGTATTGCATTAGAGCATTACAAGGCTTCGCCCAATATCCATCGTCTCGTTATTTCAGATTTGCAGATGCCAAATATCAACGGATTTGAATTTCTAAGAAAGGTTAGAGAGATAAATTCTGATACCAAAACATTTTTGACTACTTCTAACTTTGAAATGAGTAATTTGGGATTATTGTTACTACCAAACAGCAATTCGTCGTCATCTCTAAATAATTTAATCATAGATGAATTTATACAAAAGCCATTTTCAATAGAACAACTAGTTGCGTTAATCAGAAAGCATATTACGATTTCCTAGAAGAAGATTATTATAAAGTGTAGGTTATCAAGTGTTGAATTTAGATAAGAAGCTCTAAAAGGTGTTTAAAAGTCGAGACTCTGCTGAGCAAAATGAACCCTAACTACGATGATCGGATTCCTGATTACGTTAATCTTTCTATAACTGATACTCTTAGTAACGATTCGTCAACAACTTTTGTTGCCCGCGGAAATCTACAACCACAATAATATCAGCAGCCGATTAGCCAAACTGCACACAAACAACCTTTACATACTAATGCTCACAACGATCAATTTGTCACTCATTCTCCCTCCGTTACATCTGTAAGTTCTGATTGATCAAACTATAATAGTATAGAAGAAGAAGAAAGAAGCAACATGAGATAATCACTTGGAAATAAGCTAACTTCAACATGCATGTCACATCTTAATTATCTCCAATGTGTATTGTATTGATCAAGAATTCAAATATTCAAACACATTATTCAAATAGGGTTATGTATATATTTAAAATCATTATGGAAAGCCAAAGCAAAAGCAATGGAGTGATACGCGTCACGACTAACTCATGGGATAATGACGTGCTAAAGTCCGATTTACCGGTTTTAGTAGACTTTTGGGCTGAATGGTGTGGTCCATGCAGAATGGTTGGCCCTGCTGTAGAACAATTGTCGCATATGATGAATGGAAAAATAAAAGTAACAAAACTAAATGTTGATGAAAATCAAGAAATAGCTATGAGATATGGAATTAAGTCAATTCCTTCATTATTACTATTCAGAGGTGGAAAAGAAATTGCACGGACAGTGGGAGCTGCGCCTAAGGAAGCCTATCAGAAATTTATAGAACAGTCACTATCAAGTGCCTAAGTCTACATCTATATTTTGAGATACAAACCTTTTTCCTTCTTTTGCTATCTTCTGCAAGCCTTGAACTAGCGTAATTTGCCAGCACCGTTTGAGGTAGGATAAAGAAATAGCCTGTCAATATTTCGTTCGAAACCAATTCATATAACCAAAAAGCGTGTCCAGAAGATGATAGATACCTTGTATAATAGCACAGGTATCTACAGGTACATGAAATGCAATAGTGGCAACAATACTATTCAAAGACCTAAAAGCTGGTATCGCAGCAGCAACAAAAGAAAGCACAAGAAAAGAGATATTTCAAAGGTTGAAAGTTAAATGTTCAATAGCAGATTTATTAATCGACATAGAATTAATCATGTCAAATGCGGTTGGTAGAAACTTATCAAAACTAGGCGAATTGGCAGTATAATCGATAATCAGTACTTTTCCTGATATTATGGTACCAAGTTCAAGTGTGACATAAGTAGTGTTATCTTCAGCGTTTGTACTACTGTATTCTAATGAGTATGCAGGAAGTCCCCCAAGTTTCGTAGTACTGGATTTGATGACATTAAACCTTTCATCTAAAGAGCCCTGCGAAAGGGAGCTAGCTGCAAAATTAAGATACGTCGTCAAATCATTAGTAACTCGCGGGTCAGGAAAATCTATTGATATGCTAACAGAAGCAGCATCATGTTGTGGATAAAACCAAACAATATTATTAATTGGAGAACTATTATTATCGCTTGAATTGTTCGTCTTGTTTACAGTCCAGCCTGCAGGATACTGTATACTTATTCCATAAGTGGAATTTTGATAGATCAAGAAATTTGGTATTATTGTTGTTTTTGAAGCGATGCTTTGTGCTATTGCTTGTTGAGGGTGGATTGCATCAGGTAGAGCATTAAGAGCTATACTTATAGTAGCTGATATGATAACTACCAGTAAATGGTATTTACTTAATATAGGAAAGCCATTCTTCGGAAATTCGTTGCCTGACTGACATGGCTTTGTACTGTTCCAGCCGGTATTGCTTTTGCTGCGGATAAAAGTCAGTATTATAGTGCGCTCGTGACACGTAGTTTAAGTGTTGCTTAACTGTGTTCTTCAACATTTTTTTCTTGTATTTTAAGACCAAATGCTATCGTGTATAGCACTAGATCCATGTTACTAGTGGCTACGTTTTTACTTGCTGTGAACTTAAAAGTTAAAGCTTAATACGAAAATAATAATAAGAAGAATGGCTGGCTTGCTTCTACTTATATCTACATTTGGAGCATAGCAGCTCTGCTTTTATGGCCATGCACCACCGCCTTGAATGTCACCACCCATCATACCCATGTCATGACCCATCATATTAGGAGAAGGTTCCATCATACCTTGAGTACCATCGCCCATCATTCCATGTTGCATCATTCCCATGCTAGGCTGTCCCATCGTCATATCATTAGGAGGACCCATCATCATGGTACCCATTCCCATAGAAGGATGCATCATAGACATCATCTCCATCATAGACATTGGTTGATTAGATAATACTTTTCCGTTTCCAGGGTCTACTATTACTCTATGGATGTTGTTGCTTGAATCTAGAACTAATATATTATACACTAAAAATCCATTGTCAGGATGAATAAACGCTGCTACAGCTGATGAATTTGAACCTCCTCCTACTGCATTTAATGCACTAGTAGTAGCGTCATTTAGGGTTGTATGTATTTTTGACTTGAACATATCCAATATGGGACTAGCTAACGATATTGAGCCTGTCCAATTTTGATTTTGTAACGGTGAGCTCATACGCATGGAAAATGGTTTCATAGTGCTGCTCGGTTGAGCTATTGCATTATTGTTGTAATTGTTTGGCGATATCATAAATGCCAAGGCCAAAACAATGCTAGACAATCCCAACATATACATGACTTTGTGATTTTTGTTGTCCATAAACTAGTCCAGCTTTATGATTTATTTAACTCTCAAGTAACAAGGTTAATTCATTATTTTGTAAAGACTCCCTATTGCACTTCATAGAGAACATCAGGAAGTAGCGGTGGAAGAAGAAGAAGAAGGAGAACTATTGGGTACTATTCTATATAAGCTTCCATTAAGTGTGAGAATATACAAATATCCGTCATCCGGTCCCACCTGCATGTCTGTAATTACACCGAATCCCTGTCCTAATACTGCTCCTCCTTCTTGAAGTTCTTGTGCGGTATTTGCTATTTTATCCGTAAGTGGACCTTCTAACGCTAATCCTGTTCTATCTTCGTTTAATTTAAAATTGTATAAATTACCATTATCTACATCTCCCATAAATATAGTATTTTCATATTTATCACCTAACTTATCTGAGCTGAGGAATTTGATTGCAGTAGGACCTATGGTTTGAAGTGTTGCAAGTTCAGGTGCTCTATACGTCCCTTTTCCATCAAAGGTAACCAAACCTTTAGGAGGATTACTACTATCAGCACCGATGGCTGTTCCTGGACTAGTCCCTGCCTTCCATATTCCTGCTACTTGAGACCATCCACTATTAAAGCCAGGATTAACTAAATTAATTTCGTCTCCAAAAGTGTCACCATTCTCTGTATCCCATAAATTGCCAGTTACTGGATCAAAATCCATTCCAAAAGTATTTCGTATACCATAGGCATAGTACAAAGCCAATGGCAAGGTATTTCCAAGAGGAGGATTATCCACTATCTGACCATCTTGTGTAACTCGTAGTATACCACCAGTTCCATCAGGTGTTGCACCATTAGGATTATTTTCTGATTGGGTTCTATGACCTGCAACATCACCTATACCAACATACACATTATTATCTGGACCAATCAATACTTTGCCACCCATGTGTTGTCTTTCAATATTTTCCCTTCCTAGCGGTGGAGAAGCTGGAAGGTTTAGTAGCAATAAGGGGTTTGTCAATTTGTTGTTCTCTTCATCTAAATCATATCTGTAAAGACGGTTTCCCGCTGGTTCTATTCCAGAGCTAGCATCATCACCATCTTTTCCTCCCCCAGATTCAGTATAATATAGAAATACATGGCGAGTATCCTTGTTATTGTCATTATCACCATTTTCTGCATCACTATTATCACCATTCTTTGCTATAGCAATTCCTAATAATCCTCTTTCAGCTTCATTTGCAACATTGACATCAAGTACAGGTTCTGGAAGCATTTTGCCATTTCGTATTCTATGCACGATACCTGTATCCTTCTCCAGGAACAACATATCACTTGGTTCTAAAAATGCCATACTGGTTGTGCTTCTTAAACCAGTATCAACTATTCGTTCTAACTTTAGATGAGGATCGTCAAGGGTTGGTCCACCAGCAACCGCACGAGCTCTGGCATTTCTATGAACAAGCGGAGTAGTAGTAGCAATGGCGGATGTTTGACGATTATTGACAGATGCACTAGTAGTATTACCGATTGTGCTAGAACTAGAAGAAGCAGCTGGAGGAGATGGGTTATTATTATTATTATTATTATTATTTGGAAGGATACCTGGAAGTTGAACTTTGGTTATAGTGGCAGTATTTGAATGAAGAGGAAAAGAAGAATATAATAAGGAAGTAGTTGTAGCGCGAGCTTGTTTTGCAACTACGATTGTTGGCAAATATATATTGTTGTTAGCAGTAACTAAAATAAAAATTAAAGCTAGCATTGGCAACGATTTTGCAATTTTGAAATAAGGATATTGCATGACTGACGCCGATTCTATTTGACAATATGATTTAACTTTTGTGGAACGACCTTCTTCTAAATGTTGAAGTAGATCTATGTATTGGCTTAGAAAAAGAGGACAATTTACTTCTAAAATCATACAATACATAGTTTACATGCCATGGTTAAGTCAAGCCTTAGTAAGGCAAACTATAATGCCATGACAATTATAGTAAAGGTTCAGGTTATGACTGCCAAATGCTCTACGAAATGACGACATCAATGCAATCCTAATTGTAATTCGTCTAGTTGTTTTACGATTCGTAGATACAGGATAGACAATGGTATATCTATCCAAATGTGGACTTGCATCAAGTGCAGCAATCTCGTATGGTTTTCATAATATTAAATTGTAACAATTGCTAATTATTTACTTTGTCACATTAACATTCACTGGATTTTTCTCAACACTTGGAGGCGGTAGCACTACTAGCTGTCCTGACATAATAGGTTGATGATACGTGCAATAAAATCTGAATACACCTTCATCAGCTGCTTTGAATGTAAATGTTGCATTTGTCCCAGGCAACAGATCTTCGTTTATGTTATATGGAGATCCCATGGTAAACGTATGTCTATCTGTTGTATCGAGGTTATAGAAGTGTATTGTGACATTGTCTCCTTCAGTGACTTCTAGCAGATCCGGTGAATATGTGTCTGGCGGAATTCCCAATTTCGTTTCATTAACTCCTTCATGTTCAGCACTAAACAAATAAAATATTTTATGGCTTGAAGATGCAGGAGCCAGTTGAGTTGTTGCAGCAGTTGCGGAGGTACTGGATGTAGTTTGAGCTACAGCCAGATGTTCAGAAATCATAATCGAATGGAACAGACCCAGCATTACTATTATTACTCTTGATAACATTCAAGCTTGAATATAACAAGTTTTATAAAACATTAACTAAAGAAATACTTTTTTCTTATAGAACGTAATTTTTTTTGCTGTAAGCCAATGATTTCTCATTGGACTATAACACAAATCGGATGGCTGCTGTTGCACTAGTTAATAGATCAAGCTGTGTGAGCAATGCTGTTATTGGAATGCCATTAACAATTAACCTAGTTTACGGCATCTTTCTTGCTTTTGCAAGACAGCATTTAACAAATGTCATTTGCGATAACGCCGCTCCGACTCTTTAATACGATAATCATTTGCACTCATATCTCGTATACGCATCAAACCATTGTCATCAAACTCCCAGTGCTCGTTTCCATGAGTACGCATCCATTGGCTCGGATTATCAGCATCTCTCCATTCATATTCAAAACGGACAGAAATACGATTTCCTGTATAACACCAAAGCTCTTTCATCAGATGATAATCAAGCTCCTTAGCCCACTTTCGCCTTAGGAAATCAATTATCGCTTGTCTCCCCGCGAAAAACTCGGTTCTATTTCGCCATTTAGAATCTTCTGTGTATGCCTGAGCTACAAGTTCTGGATTGGATGTATTCCAAGCATTTTCAGCTGCTTTAACTTTCACTTTGGCTTTCTCCTCATCAAATGGAGGTTTGATATCAGTTGGTTTATTCATCATACGTCTAATAGGGAGATAATATTAGGTATATTGCTGTTAATATGTCACTTGCTTTCTATGTTTCTAATGACATCCTAGTGATTTGCTGTAAATCCTCAGAATATGTGTAGATTATTCTAACTCGTATCACATACATATATGAAGTAAACGTAAAATTGCTCGTTCATATTCCCTTAGCATAATAGTGCCTTCCAGCATAATAGATCAAAAAAGTGATAAATAAAATACTGGTCTTCCGGCGGTACAAGAAAAGAACTACAAGGGATCATAGACATATCGTCATCCAAGGAACTAAAGTCAGAATATGGAAAAGGTTTAGGCTTGAAGACGCTAAAGAAGCATTACGGTCATTATTTGCAAAGGAAAGAGACGGCAGAATTCTTTTGGATATCGGTTAGAGAATGGTTAACAGAGAATGGCAAAATTTTTTATGGATATATTCTGATACTAGAACGCCAATTCTTTGGTTGCTTTACAGAAAGCATGTCAGTTATGCCGAATTGCTCTAATGACCGGAGAATCCGGGTTAATTTTTTCTCCATATCCTTGTCTGTAGTCAAAGTAGACATCCATTGAATTAGCAAACTCTGGAGTGGTGAAAGTGAAGTACTCGCGTTTTGGATATCCAGCATACACCTTTATTTTATACAGATTAATTTTTCTATTTTTGTGAAATTTTTTATTTTCAAATCAGGCACAGCGCCAATACGCATAGCGCTTGATGCTAGCATCAAAACCAATGCTTTCTATCTCTGATCGCAAAATTGCAGCAATTGGCCTATCTCCTCATGAGTGTAAGCACGATCATCGGTTACTCTGCTTTCCTCAGGCAGATAGCAATTTATTGTATGACGTCTTGGTTCCATATCGTTCATTTTGTAAAAAGTCATTACTGCAGAAAGATATAACTGAATAGTGATAATAATAAAGATTCTTTATCGCGCATATTTAAAAGCTATGGGATTATGTTTGATTCTATCATCCGCTGATCCCATAATGCGGTTATATGCCATAAATTTCTTCAACTCAACAAGATAGAAATTCTGACTTGATTTGGACCTCACAGCATTGATAAAATTGTCGTAAGCAGCTCCTTCTAAAACTAAGTGCTGCCCTTCTCCTCTCGTCTTTGGCATCATGTCATAGCTATCTCATCAACTATAAATGCCGATATAAACAAGCATTAATATTATATTTTGCTGAGGGTAGGAAGAAGTATTGGAAAAAAATGAACTTGCTCATCTTTTCTCATCTGATCCCGATAGATACTATAAGGTTTCACTGTTTGATAGAATAGGTTTTAAACGACAGAAATGCAACAATTGCTGCAAGTTCTTTTGGAGCCTTGTTGATAGATCGTTTTGTCCGGACCATGAAGCTTATAGTTTCATAGGCAAACCGCCTACGGACAAGCGACTTGATTATGTTAACGCTTGGAAGGATACAAAGGAGTATTTCAGCTCTGCTGGTCATTCAATCATCAATCGATATCCTGTAGTATGCAGGTGGCGTGATGATCTCTATTTTACCGTGGCTTCAATTGTAGATTTTCAGAGAACTAGCGGAGACAAGGTAATATTCGAGATACCTGCAAATCCACTTCTTGTTCCGCAAATGTGTTTGCGGTTCAATGACATTGAAAATGTAGGCCTTAGTGGGAGACACTACACTAGTTTTTGTATGATCGGGCAGACCTGTAATGCAGACATTTCTGGTGGTTATTGGAAAGATAGATGTATTGAGCTTGACTATGAGTTGCTTACAAGTAAATTAGGAATAAAGTCAGAAGAAATTACTTTCGTAGAAGATGTATGGATGGGCGCAGGAGCGTTTGGCTATTCACTCGAATATTTTGTATCTGGACTTGAACTAGGCAATGCGGTATTTACGGAATTTGAAGGAAATGAGAGTAACTACCGCAGAATGGCCAACAGGGTAATCGATATGGGTGCAGGACTCGAGAGATTTTCATGGATTACAATGGGAACACCAACAAGTTATGACTGTTCTTTTGGTCCGGTTATAGAAAGTCTTATTGAAACTACAGGAACCTCTGGAAATTCAGATATTCTGTCAAAATACTTTGGAGCAGCATCTACTAAGTTAGACGGCACAGGTGGTGATGTAAAGGCATTAAAATCACTTTTAGCTAAAGAATTAAAAATATCTTATCATGATCTTGCAAAAATAATTACTCCTTACGAAGCAATATACACTATTGCAGATCATAGTAGGACTTTATTATTTTCGATTTCAGATGGAGCCCTGCCATCTAATGTGGGTGGGGGTTATAATTTGCGAGTGATTTTAAGAAGAGCACTTTCGATTTTAGAGCGACTTCATTGGAATATAAGGCTTGAGGATATTACTGACATGCATATTGACTATCTGAAGCAGATGTATCCTGAACTTGAAGAACACAGAGAAGACGTTAGAACGATCTTGCGTATAGAAGCTGGTAGATATGTTGGTTCAAAGGAAAGGATGAATGCTATAGCAACTTCTATCAAGGGTACTAATAAGAAACTTACGGTAAATGATCTTATCAGAATGTATGAATCTGATGGTATCACTCCTGACTTTTTGATGGAAGTAGGAGCGATAGAAAATATACCCTCCAGTTTTTATACTAATCTTGCTGAACTTCATGTATCTCAAACATCGTCAAAAAATCAAAAGACAATTTACGGTTTAGATGATATTTTACCTACCACGTTATTATATTATCAAAATCCTTCAATACGTGAGTTTACAAGTAAGGTAGTTAGGGTTGTAGACAAAAAATATCTCATATTAGATCAGACAGCATTTTATCCTCGGGGAGGAGGTCAAGAACCCGATTCAGGCGACATTCAGGGCGTAAACGTAATCGATGTTACAAAACAGGGCGATGTAGTAGTTCATAAAATGCAAAATGCAGTAAATTTCGTTGAAGGCGATATTGTACATGGAAGAGTAAATAATAGGAGGCGTAATCTCATTACTAATCATCATACCTCTACACATGTACTCAATACATCTGCTAGGATGAATCTCGGTTCTTGGGTCTGGCAGAACTCCGCATTTAAGGACGAAAAATATGCAAGACTTGACATTACTCATCATTCTGCTCTAAATAGAGAAGAAGTTGAGAAAATTGAAAAAACTGCTAACAACGTAATTAGACAAAATTTGCCGATTATAATAAAAACATATGATCGCATCGATGCTGAACAAAAGTACACTTTTAGAATCTATCAAGGGGGTGCTGTTCCTACAAACAATATCAGAATTGTAAATATTGATGGATGGGATATTGAAGCATGCGGCGGAACACATGTGAGAAGCACAGGTGAATTAGGACTTATCAAAATAACAAAAGCTGAAAGAATACAAGATGGCGTAGTGAGATTAGAATTTGTCGCGGGAGAAGCGGCGGTAGATTATATACAAAAGCAGGAAAATCAGCTTAATGATATTGCTTCATCTTTACATTCAAGCAAGGAAAATGTCGTCGAGTCTTCTCAAAGAAGCATAGATGATGGAGAGGCAGCAAGGAGAAGAATCAAGGCACTACTGAGAAAAGCTTCTCCTTACATAGCAGAATCAGTTTCTATCAATGCAAAGCAGCTACCAATAGATGGTATCAAATTTTACACTGTGTACGATAGTGAATTTGACGATGAATATCACATTGCTATTGGTGAGAAATCTATAGAAAATGATCCATGTTTAATCTATATTGCTCTGATCACAAAATCTAATGGAATGCGAATGATAGTGTTTGTTGGGGAAAAAGCAAGGAGAAGAATCAAAGCTGGAATGATTGCAAAGATGGTGTGTAGCCGACTAGGAGGTTCAGGAGGAGGAGATGAAAAGTTTGGTCAAGGCGGCGGTAGACTAGAAAATCATGGTAACAATAATATGATTAAAGAAAAAATAAGAGAAGCCTTACTTTCTGCAGAAGAATTAATCATTAAAAGTATAGGGGGATGACAAACAGTATGGAAAGTACGACGAGTCCAACAAGTAACAATGAAAGAGGAAGGATATTGACAAACTGGGGTCTAATTGAAGAGAAATGGAGACAAATATGGGATAAGGAAAAGATCTTTCAGTCCGATGCAGATTTTGCTAGGCAAAAATATTTTATAACTGTAGCTTATCCTTACCCAAACTCTCCACAACATATTGGACATGGAAGAACATACACTCTTGCTGACACTCACGCACGTTATATGAGAATGAAAGGGTACAATGTACTTTTTCCAATGGGTTTTCACTATACAGGAACCCCTATCCTAGGAATGTCTAGGAGAGTTGCAGCAGGTGACGAAGAGCTTTTAGAAACATTTCGTAAAATATATCATCTTTCGGATCAAGTAATAGAAAGCTTTACTGAACCTATTAGAATTGCCGACTACTTCCATGACGAGATCAAGCTTGGAATGAAGGAAATGGGTTATTCTATAGATTGGAGACGTGAATTCACTACTATAGATAAAGCATACTCAAAGTTCGTTTCCTGGCAATTTAGAACTCTGTTGAAAAAGGGATTGATAATCCAAGGCTCACATCCAGTTGGGTGGTGTCCAAAAGATGGAAATCCAGTAAGCCAGCATGATACAATTGGAGATGTCGAACCTGATTTTAATGAATACACGATAATCAAATTTAGGTTGGAAGAGGATGCTGATAACAGCGGCCTTTGTCGCACAATAATTCCTATAGCAACTTTGAGGCCAGAAACTATTTATGGTGTTACTAATTTGTGGATCAATCCGAAAATTGAATATGTTAAAGCACGAGTTGATGATGAATTATGGATTATTAGCAAAGATGCAGCCAAGAAATTAGAGCTATTGAATCGCAAAATTGTAATAGAATCTACTATAAATGGAGAAGAAATAGTTGGCAAATGTGTTATTGACCAAATTAAACAGACTTCTATTCCTGTATGTCCAGCATCTTTTGTCGAAGCTGACAGTGGAACTGGAATTGTAATGTCCGTCCCAGCACATGCGCCATATGATTACTTCGCTCTCGAAGATCTAAAACACAAACTTTCTGTTACCAACAACAATTACAAATTCAAAATGAATATCGAAAAGGCCATAGCACCCATAGTCATAATTGAATCAGAGGGCTATTCAAGTGATGATAATGGTACTACTATAATACCTGCTGCACAAATTTTAAAGAAATTCAATATAAAGGATCAGGCGGATCCAAATCTGGAAGATGCTACTAATGAGTTGTACTCGCATGAATTTTACAAGGGTAAAATGTCTTCGAATACTGGTAAGTATGCTGGTTTATCGGTACCAGAGGCTAAAGAGAAAATAAAGAAGGAAATTCTTGCAGCCGGTTATGGAGATATAATGTTTGAATTGATAAACAAGCCTGTTAGATGTAGATGTGGTACTGAGTGTATGGTTAGGCTGTTGGATGATCAGTGGTTCATAAATTACGGTAATAAAGAATGGAAAGGCTTAGCACATACATGTCTTAACCAAATGGATATTGTACCAGCAGAACTTAGGCAGGAGTTTGAATATGTAATTGATTGGCTAAAAGCAAGAGCATGTGCAAGAAAAACAGGACTTGGTACTAAACTGCCATGGGATCAGGATTGGATTATTGAAAGTCTATCTGATTCTGTTATTTATATGGCATATTATATTATCGCTAAATATATTAATGATGTGAGTAATCACAAGAATAATCCAGTAATTGATGCTGACTATTTGGAAGACTCATTTTTTGATTATGTGCTGCTGCGAAAAGGTGATTCTGCACAAGTTGCTGCGGAATGCAAAATCTCTAAAGGCTTGCTAGATGATATAAGTAACGAATTTGCTTATTTTTATCCTTTGGATGTAAGACACTCTGGAAGAGATCTTATTCCAAATCATCTATCATTTTTTATTTTTAACCATGTAGCACTTTTTGAGAAGCCTAACTGGCCCAAGAAAATTGTTGTCAATGGATCTGTATTAATGGAAGGTAAGAAAATGTCAAAATCACTGGGAAATATAATTCCATTACGCTCTGCTATTAAAGAGTATGGGGTCGACGCAATTCGTTTAGCCACATTAATCTCTGCAGAACTCTTACAGGATGCAGACTTTTCTTTTGATATAGTAAGGGGAATACAGTCTAAGCTATATGATATTTATAATGTGTCTCTTGAGTATTCAAAAGAGAAGAATGAAGAGAAAATAGATACGAACATGAAATTCGAAAAAGCAAATCAAGAACTTACAATAACAGAGCTTGAAGACCGTTGGCTTATCAGCAAATTGCAGTATGCCATTGAGTATGTTACAATATCTATGGATAAATTGAGAGTTAGAGAAGCATTACACATTATATTGTATTCGCTTGATCGCGATTTACAATGGTATCAAAAGAGAGTCAGAGCTAAAGGTAGAGAAAATTCTATTTTTACTGTTTTATCTATATTTCTCAAGACGCGTATAATGATGCTTGCTCCATTCGCTCCTTTCATAAGTGAGGAAATTTGGGAAATGATCGGCTGGGACAACAGTAGCACTAAAAATAGTGTCTTGCCATCATCCGTATCAAAATCGATCATTTTTGCAGGTTGGCCACGAGTAGATTGTAATAAAAAAGATGCAGTAGCAGACGAATCAGAACAGATAATTATGAATTTGGTGTTTGATATTCAAAAAATAGTCAAGGTTACTAAGGTAACTCCTAAAAATATTGTTATTTATACTTCGTCGCAGTGGAAACGACAGATCTATCGAAAGTTACTTGCAAGTATATTGTTAGAGAATAAAACTAATTTTTCGGATCTTATGAAAGAACTTGTAAATAATCCAGAAACATCAGTAAAATCAAAGAGCAATCCAAACTTGATAAGAAAAATGGTAGAAGATATATTATCAGATTCAGTTGAAACAAGAAATAGAAGATTGAAATTAAAAGATGACTTTGATGAAAAATTTCCACTGTCTGATGCTAATAGATTATTATCCTTAGAGAGTGGAAATCCAGAGGCTAACGTAATTGTCTATAGTGAGGAGGTAACAGAAGGTTATGATAATCATGATTTATCAAAAAAACACGATCCTAAATCAAAGGCAAAACTTGCTAGACCTTTTAAACCTGCGATTTACTTGGAATAATATATATGATTTAACATCTACTTTCGTAATGTTCCTCTTTTCTTTTTCCTATTCCTAGCAATAACAACTGAAGAGATTAGATAAACTGAAAATCCCGCAATAGCCATTATTAGCCCATAAAGTTCAAAGGATCCCCTTTTCATATAGGTTCCAACACCCACAAATATAGCTCCGACGAACAGTAATGCCAACCCGGCTCGAGCAGAACTTGGCATGTGAATTTCCTTTGACAACTCTACTGCCTTCTGTTATATCAGATTGATGTATTATGGATAATATCAACATTGTTAATACTTTTATTCAAGAATGAAATAACCCTCTTTGCATCAAATGAAAATCGCAGTGGTGGGAATAGGAGTTGCAGGAGCCTATCTTATGAACCAATTGAGCAACGACCATGATAATTTGGTAGTCGGCTTTGAAAGGATGCCAGAAGCCCTACATGATGCCGTTTGTGCATGGGCTACATGCGAAAATGTGATGTCATCTTTAGTGAAAAATTGTGGTATACGTTTTGATGATTATGTACTGCATAAAGGAAAACACATGAGAGTAGATGTTAGTATAAAAGGTGTCAACAATCGTAGTAGCGATGCCAATACTGTAGATATTTCTCTAAAAGGGATGGTTGTCTATGATAAATTAAAACTAATTCAGGATATGATAAAAGGCACAAAGATTGAATTTGGTAAAATACCAAAAAAGGATAACCTTGAATCGGATTTTGATGTTATAATTGATTCAACCGGTTTTCATAGAAACTATCTTCCAAAGATAAAAAATGAAATGTGGATACCGTGTGTACAATACAAGGTAAAGTACGATTTAGACAAGACTCCGTTTGATGACTTTTATCTGAAAGCATTTCCTTCAATGAATGGTTATTTCTGGTATTTTCCACTTGGCAATGGTTATGCGCATATCGGAGCAGGAGACTTTGAAAGAAAAAGCAGTAATAAATTCGTTGATGAATTTTTAAGAAAATACAAATGCGAAATTATAAAGAAAGTCGGAAGACCTGTTCGAATTAGCCCACCAGTGCAATGTGAACCATTCATAGATAATAGAAAGTCGGTTGGTGTAGGTGAATCCATCGGCACTGTATATCCATTGCTCGGTGAAGGTATTATTCCTGCAACATGGTGTGCAGAACTTTTTGTACAACACCTGTATGATACAAAATCTTATAGAGAGGCAGTGCTGAATAAGTTCAAAATTTATGCGTTAGTATTTAAATTTATCAAGATGAAGATAGCAAGGAAGTTCAATATGGTAAGACATATTTATGATTTATTATTGATATATAATCACATGAAAACAGAAGAGGATCGTTACGGCATGCAGGTCAAGCTAACAGATATGCTAAAGATAGCAAGAATTTAAAAGTACATCTGTTATGTATCAAATACATAGATTTTAAAAGAGGAAGATTTTTCCGAAGTTAATGTTATAGACACAGAGTTGAAACCTACAACTCAATCAAAAAGTCATATAACTCGAGTATAGTGAAGAAGTATCGCTGAATGTCGCCAATTTAGGCTCATGAATGATGATGAAAGAGAAATGTAGATATTTTTGTACGAACTAATTATGATTATATGGTTATTGAAGCGAAGTGTCCACAGTGCGGAAAAAGAGCAGAAATCAAAGAAGATATGTCTGAAGTAGAGTGCAACCACTGTGGTTTTCATGTTTTATACGATGAGTATATTGAGATAATGAAAGGAAGAGCAATAAATATGGCTGATGATTTCCAAACGAACTGGTAAGAAAGAACTATACTGACAAGCTCCATTAGCCTTTTTTCAATTGAAATATCCTATGGAATTAAAAAAATTTGGTACTAAAAATGGAGTTTGCTACCGAAATGACAATTCTTTTAAAGAATAAAGATTTCTGATTCTTTGGCTTTTAAATAATCACCAAAAAGTACCCTTATCTGAACATGTTAGCTCAGCACCACAATTATTGCAGCGAACGTGACATGTTTGAATGTATGTCATTATAAAGCCACAGCGAAGACATTCTATATTATTCTTCTTCTTGGATATTGTTTTCAGCATTTCAGAGTATTAGAACATGTTGAATCAAAATACTCTATAAGCTTTATTCTTATATCTTCCTGTTGTTCTCATACTAACTAATTTGCAGCTGTCAGAGTAACCGAAATCAAGCGTCAAAACATAGAATAAACATAAGGTAATGTGCATTAATCCATATATCAAGTTGGACGAAGATTGTTTACATACGTAGCATAAAGCAACCTAAAGTGAAATTAGGTGTGTCATGTAATTATTGAATTAATCTAGTGTTATCAATAATCCTACACAAAGATTAATTAAAGACATACACTGCTTGACTTCTACTTGGCTCAATTCAAACTTGTAATCTCTGATCCCAAGGGAAAAAGTATTACACAGGAATTAAAGGACAGATCAGCCCAACCATTACTTGGGTCAAAAATCGGGGATATCATTGACTCCACAGTTGTAGGTATTGCAGGAGGAAAAATGAAGGTTACCGGAGGTAGCGACAAATCAGGTACCCCTATGCGACCTGATGTGCATGGCGGAGTAAAAAAATATGTCCTGCTTTCTGAAGGAATAGGTATTAGGAATATTGGAGGAGGGCATAGGATAAGAAAGCTGGTCAGAGGAAACATGGTAACTGAAGAGATTTACCAATTGAATTGCTTCTTGGTTGATGGCAGCTTGCCTGTAAAAGAAGAGGCATCAGGTACAAGTGAAGAAGTCGCCAAGGAAGAATAGCTCAAATAATTCACATATTGTTATTACTAAGAGTACATTGTGTTTAATAACTACATAAAATGAACTGCAATTACCTTAATATCCCCAAAGAAATTTACGATTAACATTGCATTGGAAGGAAACATTACCTGATTGGTATATTAAGGAATTTGGATATCAACCCAGTATCAATATAGGCACATCTGGGCACGTTGATCATGGTAAAACTACATTAATCGAAGCTATTACTGGTGTATGGACTAGTGCACATAGTGAAGAATTAAGAAGAGGTATTACGATCAAAGTCGGTTATGCCGACGCAGCTTTTTACAAATGCGCGCAGTGCCCATCTCCCATCCGCTATTCTAGTCAACCGACCTGTACAAATTGTGGAGGGAAGAGTGAATTATCAAGAGTCGTAAGTTTCGTTGATTCTCCTGGACACGAAAGTCTAATGGCCAATATGTTATCTGGAGCAGCTTTGATGGATGGATCTATTTTGGTAATAGCGGCAAATGAAAAAGTTCCTCAGCCCCAAACTAGAGAACATTTATTTGCGCTTCAGGTCCTAGGAATTCATCAAATAGTAATAGTACAAAACAAGATTGATTTGACTGAATACCAGAATGCCATTGAGAACTACGAACAAATTAAAGACTTTATAGGAGGAAGTGTGGCAGACATGGCTCCAATTATTCCTCTCTCGGCACAGCATAAGCTGGGAATTGATGCATTGATTGAAGCAATTGAAAACAATATCAAAACGCCTCAGAGAACGAGGGGAAAGGGCGCAATAATGCATGTTTTACGTTCATTTGACATAAACAAGCCTGGAATTCCGATAAAACATGTTAAAGGAGGTGCAATTGGTGGTGCCCTGTTACAGGGAGAATTTAATATCGGAGATGAAATTGAAGTTCGTCCAGGCCTTCTAGATGAAAAGAAAGGCAAATATGAACCGATCACATCAAAAATTGCCACACTTGGAACAGGAGCCGGTCTAGTAGATAGAGTTAGACCTGGGGGACTTATTGCTATTGGAACAAGGCTAGATCCAACATTTGTCAAAAGTGATTCGCTAATTGGATCAGTTGTTGGTCATCCTAATGTTCTTCCGAATGATATAGAAGAGATTACAGTAGAAGTTCATCTTTTTGAAACTGCAGTAGGAACGCAAGACATGATCAAAGTTGAACCTATAAGGATAAAGGAACCGCTAAGATTGAATATTGGGACAGCAGCAATTCTTGGCACAGTTACTAATTCAAGAGATAGCAAAATAGAAATAAAGCTCAAGAAACCTGTGTGTATGATGCCAAGGGATCGAGTTGCAATTAGTAGAAGGATTGCGGATAGATGGAGGCTAATTGGTGTAGGTATTTCACCATAAAATGTAGATAAAAAACAACGCACTACCGCTGAGCGTTAGCACTCTGAATTGGATTTTAAACATGTCATTGTATTCAACAGGTATAAGACGAAGAAATTAAGCTAAGATAACACTAAAAGAGAAAGAATGAAAGTAATGCAAGCCCATGGCTTTCGCAAGTTCTTTGATGCAACATGTCATTGAACGGGATGGATGGTCTGTATGCAGAAAAGCTAATGGGTACATATATGTGACTTTTAGACGATAAGTTTTATTATTCTCCTATGCATGCTATTGCATGTCTCCAAAAGGACCTATTTTGTATTCAGGTAGTTGAGGAATTTAAACCTCAAAAAGCGGGGATCAATAAGACCCAGCGGCTTATAGGTTTTGATCATACATAACACAATAGATCTTCTCTAAGCATTAGACCATTTCAGTCTCAATATCTCTTACTCTCTGTTGTCTCATTTCTTCATTTCTTCACACCACTTCCACCTCCTTCGCCCAGTATTTCTGAGATTACTGTAAAACGTCCTATCAAAACCAAAAAATCCAAGAACCGTTTCTGCTGTATCAAGTATCATTTCTCTGTGGATACATGAGGGAATAAGCTTTGTATTTTTGTATATCCTGTCTGAGCAGTTTGGAGATGACAAGGCCTTTACCATCAAGACCTTCCCCCGTCTTGATCGTATCTATTGCTTGTGTGACAGGTAAAAGAGCATTTTGTTAGAATTTCACGGGAACCATTAATCAAATAATCTGTACAGACACCTTTCTCTCCCAGTCAATTATTTACTAGTTGGGAAGAAATAATCCATGATAGGCACTTACTTTTATTTTCAATGCTGAAATGCGGTACCATGAAACCCATAATAATTTTGGATGCTGTTTTAGCAATATGTCGAAATTGTCAGAGCAACACCAAACTCATCCTCGATTAGGAGTAGTCACTATACATGATGCATGCCCAGCTTTTTCTGCAAAGATATTTGAATTAGCTGATGAACTAGAGAGATTAAACATAAAATACAATATTGCATTGATACCATTCTTTAACGAAAAGGAAGACCTTCCCAGATTCCCTGACTTTGTTGATAAGATTAAATCGTACAAGAATTGTCAAATAGTTTTGCATGGTCTTTATCACGAGATGAAGAATGGTCAATTTGATAACTTTCATGAAACAAAAGAAGCGGATGCAGAAGAACAGATACGCGCAGGACTAGAGATATTTCACGAAATAGGAATAAACACCGATGTATTTATACCACCAGCATGGAAATTAAATAATAGATCTATCAAAGTATTAGGAAAGTTAGGATTCAAATTAGCAGAAGAGCAAGAGGAATACTTGCTGTTATTCTCGCAAGACAAGTTTAATAAAATAAAACTACCAAAGGTTTTAAACTGGGACTCCACTGGCTATCCAGAAAAGAATATCGTGAATATGGGCAGAGATGAAAGAGCCTTCAAATTGGAGATAGAACAAAGACCGCAAGTCATCAGAATAGCTTTACATCCGAGAGATCCTGCACAAGCAATAAAAGACCAAAAGCAAATGATATCAATATTAAAGGATAGTGGTTACAATATACCGACATATACAGAACTTATACCGAAGTTAGGTGGTTGACTAAACTAACTTACTACTATACATGAATCTTGCAATTAAAACTACTATAGGCTTATCTTTGGTGAATCGAGGCTCCATACATAATAGTAAATCTGATTTATGGAAACGTTGTCATTAGATATATTATGATTGAAGCATATCATATCTCTGAAAAGCCTTAGTAACTAATGAACAAACAAGGAGCAAATTACAACCATATACATGGTATAATTTTTTTCTGCAATCCTTAAATCCTTCATGTTTTTTCTTTGAAATTCGGGGATACAATATGTACAGGTATGATTATACAAACATAGGAACTCTGATAGCGGCTATAATTGCTGTTGCATCAGTAATGATATCGTTGCCAATCCAACATTCCTATAGTCTTTTTGGGAGTGGGGGTTTGAGCGGGAGGGCTGTAGCACCAATAGCTAGCTCTGGTAATGATGTCTACGTTAGTTGGTGGTCTAACAAGACTGGAAATGACGAAGTGATGTTCAAAGCCTCAACTGATGGGGGGAAAACTTGGAGTAATAAGATAAACTTGAGCAATACTCCTAGTTTTAATTCACAGGACGTACAGATAGCAGCAGACGGTAACAATGTGTATGTCACTTGGTGGGAACGAAACCAAACAACAAATGAACCTGTAATGCGGATAAGCAATGATAATGGTAACGCATTTGGTCAATTGATAATGTTATCAGAGAAGTAAACGAGTAAACTAACCAATTCAAGAAATTTTGTTTCTCTATTTACTCGCTATTTCTGACTGGCGCGTACTTTTGCGTAGTCATCAATTGTTGTTCAGCGGCAGTACATGTCGAGAAAAAGATAAAGCTTAGTAACACGATACTGGTTGAGAAAAATGCACAGATCGAAGGATATACCTTGACATTCACTTCACAACGACTTAAGTATAATAAAGTATACTTATTATCTATTATATGAATGAAAAAGGGCATTGTAAAAACTGTGGCGACCAGATTAGCAATGACAGCAATTCCAACGAGTTCTGTTCAGAGCAATGTGGAGTAGAATATCAATTAGAACATAAATAGCAATCCTATCTGTCATACTCTTCCTCCATAATATATACTGGAGTTGTTCCAGCTAATATCATATGCTGTATACTGTCGGAAAAAGCATTTTATAAGGTTCAAGAAAGTGCCAAGAATACAATGCTTGTTTTATTTCTAACTCCTCCTATTCTTTTTTGTTTTATCCTTAACTTTGCCTTAAACTTCATATTTCTTGGTCCTACTCTTAATCTTCGTCCACAGCAAGGGCAGAATACTCCATCCCATTGCATGAACAAGTCACATATCTGACAGCGCTTATTTCCAGTAGCATAACGACCAGAGGCTTTATGACGTATACATATTCCCTTACATGGCATTTTATATTCATCTACTTAATAGTTCTCGCTATAGCATATCTGCTTCTTGTTTCTGTAATCATAATCTTAACGCGTCCTCCTATAGATCCACCCTTGACAAATATCAGAGAGCCTTGTATCCTAGCAATGCCATCCCCGCGGTCACCAATTTGTGTAATGTCTACTTGATATTCTTTACCAACTTCGAGTTGTGTTGCATCAGTAGACCACCTATTGAAGCTTTTGCTACCTCCATAATATCTATTCCTTTTGCTTTCATTTTGTTGGCTATTTTCGAAAGCTGTTCGTGGTGGTGTAGGACCATCGTTTTTATGTCCTGGATGTGATCTTATATGAGACCAATATTCAGAGTTTGGGATAGCATCTTTGCAAATGGCACAGTTTGCATAACCACATTTATCCGTCCAAAAAAGGGTAACATTAGGATAAGACAAAATTCTAATTCGCTCTGTACTCAGATACTCAGCAGACTATATAGAGGGTTCTACTTCAAATCTATCGATATAGATTTTCTCACTATCTGTATAGATTCTGAGATCTTCGCCTTTCTTTAACTTCATGGCCTCTACAATCTTCTTTGGAATTGTTATAATCATAGGTGGACTGTCGCCTGTTCTTGCAGGTCTTACGCTTACTACGTCATGAGCTACTATTTTCTTTGGTGTAGGCACTAGTATCGTCGCCGAACCTTTCTTATCTTTCATACTGAAATATACTTATTGCTAAAAGTATTAAAATGTATATACAAAGCTATACGTTTATATGTATAGCACAGTATAGACTTTGTTATACGTATGAAGACAAAGACACCATGGAGGAGTATAAGGTGGTTGCACAGTCCCAATGTTTGAGGCCCCGGATCCTTCACGCGGTGTAAAAGGCCTTGTGCAGTTGCTCGGTGGCTGTGTATCGTCACAAACAGTACATTTTGTAGTCTCTATACCTTCTGAGTCTGTAGTTGTCTGGCAACAGGTTATAAGGCCTGGCTTAGCTACATTGCCCGGATTTTTGTTCGGTGTGCAGCCAATAGGCCCTTTTTTAACATCCGCAAATACAATATGCATAGAAGCAAAACCACAAATCAACGTAACTAGTAAGAATGACACTAACGCCAAAGTCACATGTTCTTTATTCGCAGACATGGCTGATTGACAGCTTGCCATTATAGAATCACCATTTATTTTTGACTTAACAACGTTAACGTACATAATAATGATAAAGACTTGGCTGGTTGAGATCCTTGATTTACATTGTTGTTTCACATCCCAGCTGCTGCAGCAGGAATCATAAACGCACGAGTACCTTATCTATATAATTACAAGTTTGAGATCTTTAGACAAGCAGTTTTAGACAAATACAGAGATAACAAATTCTGTGATACGCCTGCAAAATAAAATATTGCAGATTGCCTACAATTTGCGAAACCTTGAAGCATGGTTTGATCTAGCCTTAGTCCGAATACGACCATCGCATATAGGACATTTAATCACATGAGGATCTTTGACGTCCACGAAATGTTCACAACTGCTACACCATCTATGAAGAGGTTTCTGGTAGACACGTATTCATTCTCTTAAGCAAGTGTACTCATCACAGTCTCAAACATTCGCAGTAGAGTTTGAGCCAAACTAATCTAATCTAATCGGTACAAGTCTAACGATAATGATAAAAACCCCTTATGGTCCCGATGAGTGAACCATAAGGGCTAGTCATGCAATACAGAATATGTTTGTGTTTGCGTTTGTGCTCTTGTGGAAGCGCCATACTAGAAGGAAACAGATGGGAAAGTGTTTCTTTTCTTTTATTATTTATTCCACAAGAACAGTACTATTGCCGCATCGTTGCTCTAATATGCTTTTTGGTCTATTTGTTCCCACTAACTCCCGGTAAACGAGTAAATTATGAGTAATGAGAG
The DNA here is from genome assembly GCA_035252175.1 of Nitrososphaeraceae archaeon. GTDB lineage: Archaea > Thermoproteota > Nitrososphaeria > Nitrososphaerales > Nitrososphaeraceae > JAFAQB01. Next base: position 96,186 of record DATFDI010000161.1, on the reverse strand, counting down.
TGTTATATATCATGTCAACACAAGTTATTTCCTAGAACAGGGTTCCTAAAGTATACCATGTATTTTCCAAACAGCAGCGAACGAGAGGAGCCCCGCTGCACAAGGTTGACAAAAGATAAAGCTGACTTAGCTATTTAGATTAGTGGTGTTCAAAGACCTACAAAAGCTAGTCTCAAAGCAGCAGCAAGAAAGCACACACAGCGAACTATTCACAAGGCTGCAGGACAAACCGTTTTGGATATGGAACATTGAAGAGCACAAGCAGCAACATGCTATCACAGACGGCGAGTGTTGCTTTAATCACATAATAGGCCTACCTCAAAAGGATGGAATTGACAAGCCGATGTATGATTATGAGCAAATTATATTAAATTTTTTATATAATGGCGACGATAACCATAAGCACCTGTGGATAAAGAAAGCAACAGGTCTTGGTGTTTCAGAGTTTATGCTGCGGTTCATGGCCTGGCTTTGTTTGAAGGATAATGAATTATCTGGTAGCCAGATGTGCATCGTTACTGGACCAAGGATTGAATTGGCTATCGCTTTGATTGAGAGGATGAAGGCATTGTTCAAAGATAAAGGCACCCTTGCATTTGCTACAAAGGAAACGGTCATTGAACTCAACGGCGTAAAGGTTGAAGCATTCCCATCACACCACTTGGATGCAATTTTTCTTCAAAGTATTCATTGCAGCAGTCAGCTAGAGATACCTCTTGTCTTTATCACGTTAGAACTGAGAGGATACCAAAAGATTAAGTTATGAATAATAGAATGTATCATTAACTTACTACTCTTTTTATACCTATACAACAATTTCGGCTGTAGCGAATCTCTCTCCTACGGAGGTGACTCTTGCTTTTACATCCTGTCCTGCCCTTGCATCTTTTACAAAGATCACAAAGCCTTGTACCTTAGCAATGCCATCGCCTCTTCTACTTGTTTCCGTGATTGTACGTTGTATTCTTTGCCAGTCTCAACTGGTTTTGATCCAAAGTTACTGCGGCCATATCTTCTTCCTGACGTATAATTCATTAATAACTAAGAAACACTGCTTTTATTCCCAATATGAATGGACGTTTTACAATTGCGATGAGCAAAGATACATACGTACTCTTGTTGCTTTAGCCAAGCTAAAAAGTTATGGAAGAACAGAGGACAGAATATTAGAGATAAATAACTTATTGTTGAAGAATATGGATACAAAAGCAAAGGACAATTGTGAAACGCGGTTGTATAATACTTGTGAACCGCCAACAACGATGTGGTCGTAGAATAGGAAAGAAGGAGTAATCTTAAATGGGTAGTGGTATACCTAACGACAAGATAGGACAGGCAGGTTGGAATGAAGGAGTATAATTAGATTTAGATGCTAAGAAAGGAGTAACTACATTAAGACAAATGATGTTAATAATTAAAATTGGTGAAGCAGCGAGGTAACAGTTCGCTGCTTCATGGGCATTTAGAAGTAGATTTCTTTAAGTGATTGAACAGTATTATTAACAATATTTAATGCTTTGGTTATTTCAGTTTATAAAATGGCTAGTTATAAAATTTAGTTGTATTTATTACAAGTTTAAGCCAGTTTATTAAAAATTATTTTTATATGAAGCGACCTGTGGATAAACCTCACCCTCAGCTACTATGGCTAATTTGGGATACGATAAAAACAGTCAAAGCCTATACATCAATAATCGTTAACCAACACGTGCTGGACAGGCACTTTAAGACAGGCTACACGCGTTGGAATTACCCCTAGGCAAGGTGCAAAATCAGCGGTTATATCTTAGAGCGTTTAGATCTGGGCCTGAATTCAAATTCTATCCCACGTTTCTTGTTATAGTTGACTGTGAATGATTCATTTGATGCTATAGGAAAGCTAGTCAGTTCGTTATTGTTTGCGCCACACTGAGGGCATGTATTCTCCACTGGAGTTCTAGTCTTATCCAAATATGTAGCACACCAATAACAGTTATCGCATAAAATGAATATTGGTGGAGATGATGATGACCGATGAGGTGTTTTAGTAATTAAACTCGATGAATGATGGTTAATTAAAGAGCTTGTTTCTTTCGACATTCCGTGCAAAATTTACCAATAATGGGATATAAATCGATCGTATAGATTTTATGTGGTTAAAATATCTGAATATAATCCAACATTCATAGACAGACATCATATATTTTTCTCTTGTGTTGATTATCCCTCAAATCATAGTATTTTCTTATCCATTTTTTTCCTTCATCCGTAGATACCCATTTGTTATCGCTGCCATCCTTGTACATCCAATTTAATCCAACCATGTAATCAGTCCACACAGATACCAATTCTAGATTATTATCAAAATCATCCTTTGCTATTTGCTCTATTCTTTTAGCTTCGTTTGTTAGACATGCCAGAATATGAGCTGCAGCAAGCAATGCAGATTTATGATATAGTTGTCCTCGTTTCCATCCGTTATTATCCGCCGCGGCTGGAGATGAAGTCAGTTTGATTCTCCTTTACGCACTTTTAACCGTCATAGTATATAAATAGTGGTATCAGGTGGTATTGAAAGGCGTTATACGGAGAATTATCGACTTTGTCTGCACGAGGATATAAATTACCAGTAAATTACCGGTAAATTACCAGATGTGATCTTTAATGCATGATACTCTTCGATCTGTATAGCCTATGCTAGCTGATAGGAGCATATTCTTTTCTATTTGCAAGTTTGCCAATTCAAAAATCGCTGCATAATCTGGTATTTGAGATAATAATAAAGCGCACCAAAAACATGACTCACATATTAGAAACTGTATTTGCTTAGAAGATGTTGATATATTTCTAGCTTGGGACGGTATTTCTGCTTTTACCCTATCTACAAAATCATCTGTTGTGATCGGTTTTCAAATAATAGAATGAGGTTTTTCTTTATTACTAATCAAAGCTTTATTCTCCTCTGTTTCCAGACCATATGCGGTAATAAAAGATACTTTGATCATTTATTTTTTATATTTCCTTAAACAAGTCAAATCCATTCATCCCTCGCATTTTGATGTCAAGAAGCGCCATAGCATAAGACGATTTCTTTTGCTTAAGGGTATCTAACGCTTATAAAGGATCATTAAACGAATCAACCTCAAATCCACGTCTTTCAAAGTTACGCTAAATAATGACTAATACTGGGCTCGTCATCAACAAGCAATATCTTGTTATTGCTATTGTTTGTTCTCATACCGTGCCTATCTTTATCCTAATCTGAAGTTTTGGTATATCTCATATATTAGTTGTTTGTTATAGAATACTCCTTTCTATCCCATGTTTATTAATGTGAAGAAAATCATTGTCCCAGTATCATTAACAGTGGTCAGTAATACGTATATACGAAAATGCCTTGGCAACAATATAATGTTACTAGATACATGTACTATCTTGTTCTACTTTAAGTTAAAGGAGGCTTTATGCTTGTGTCGCTAAATTATAACCAAATACGTCCAGTCACTGAAAATAAAGATAGACACAATAGGCAGAAGCAAATTTACATTATGATATGTGAATCATGTTTCTGGTGTGCTTCTGCTTTAAGCCTCCGCCCAATAAGGAATGAGATAAATCCCAAATGTCCTATGTGTGATGATGCTGGCATCAGTATAGTTCCGATCTCAAGTGGTCATGCGTGAAGATAACACGTGAACGACTTTTCCTAATTGCATTGATAGCAACAACGATATTGGCCGTTGTAGTCGCTCCATTCTTGGTACATTGAATTGTATACATAAAGGCTACTTGATCAACATACAGATCCGTTGACCCAGAAATTTGTGGGTTGGAGAAATAAAACGAGCTCTGAAAAGGATTTAAGCATTGCTATTCATGATATTCTAACTGAAAACAAATATCCTATTTAGATTTCCACTTTTAGCGAATAGTAGATAACGAGAATAGCGATACGTGTTTGTACGCAACGTTGTACGGGGTAATTCATATTAATGAATCTAACGAGTTAGAGATAGATAAATAGCCAAAAAGTTGTTTATTGTTGTATAGACGATGTAAAATGAATGTTATCTGTGATACAAGTTTCTTGATGGTTTTTGCTACTACCCCAATAGGCCACGTTGACAAAATGGAAGCCTATTTCGGCAGACTGAATTTTTTAATTCCTGACGTCGTGATATCGGAGCTAAAGGATTTGGAACACAAAACTGGCCCGAAGCGATCAAAAATGGCAAAAACTGCAATTGAAATGGCATTTTCTAAGTTTCGGGTTGTAAATGTTGCAAAGTCACGCCATGTTGATGAAGCCATAATAGACTATGCTATAAATCATAAATGTGCGGTAGCTACCATTGATAAGGATTTACATAGAAGGTTAATGTTAAACAATCTTGTAGTTTTCACATTGAGTAAAAACCGGTTAACAATTGCAAGTAAAAATAGTTAGAACTTTGGATAAAATATAGGTGTCAATGTAGCAATTCAAGCATTATGAGAGCCTGGACTGTTTCCTTAACACTATGTGTTCTAATCAAGTTTGCACCATTTAATACAGCTACCAATTCCGATACCAGTGATGGAATCAAACGATCCTCAACTTTTAAATGAAGTAAATTCCCTATGAATGATTTTCTAGATACAGAAATACATATAGGCTTAGAAAAGATCTTGAGTTTATCTAATTTTGAGATAATTTCTATATCACGTATATACCATGGTATATCTCTGATCTGTGTATAGAAGGGATTTTTTCCTTCATCCCTGAAAAAGCCAATTGATGGATCAATGATTATATTATTCTCGTTAATTTTTGCTTTATTTGCTATTGTTAGACTCTGTCTAAGAGTCTTAATGGTGCCTAGTACTTTGCCTATGGTGGGTGACTGATTACCACCGAATGCCCCAATGATTACCGGTAAATGGGATTTTGATAACAGACTCCCCATATCCTTATCATGTTTTAATCCCGTAATGTCATTAATAGCGTCAATACCGTATTCAATGATTTCTCTAGCCACCGCGGATCTTGGGGTATCGATAGAAATGGGTAGGTCGCAACTGCTTCTTACTGCTTCAATGGCAGGCTTCAGTCTTCTTATCTCCTCTTCTAAAGATATGTTAGTCTCCAGATATGGGGCAGTAGACATAGCACCAATATCAATTATATCGGCTCCACTCTCTTGCATTTGGGTGGCTGTTCTAGAGATTTCTTGAATGCTTGTTTTGACAGAATTTTTATAAAATGATTCTGAACTTACATTTATTATTCCCATTATCCTGACTGGCATTCTACTTCCTATAGACACCTTGCCGATTGATGTCAAATGATGTTTTTAATTAAGGTGTCATGTTTAACTATTTGTATAATACAGTGACCGTTATTTTTATTAATTGCATTTTGCATTAGTCATCTATTAATATTTGACAAGGTAACATTATGTCTCTACCATGCTGAATTTCCTCTGCACCATTCTTTTAGTTGTGTGGATAAATGAATGACGATATTAGCTTTCTAGGAATTTATGCCAAAAGACGTCATGCCTTGGTTAACTTTTTTTGACACAGGTTATATCAAACATAGAGATAATCCTTTCTGTGGTATTGATAGCGAGTGTAACAGTATCAGTTTCTTACTTGATAGCAATACAGCTGCATCAACAGTGAATTATATTAATGCAAACTCTGAAATTGGAAATAAGGTCTTGTGTGGCCAGGAGAAAAAGCACATTGGGATCGTTATAGAATACCTGTGAAGTTTGAGTGAGTGAGTGATGATAACGCACAGAGGCCCCATCATGACCTACAGACGCATAATCGATGACTTGTAAAGAATGGCAGCAACGCGACTATACCACTTGACCCTGAACTATCGTGGGAAATCAAGCTAACTATTTGATGCCCAGAGTATTATGTGCAATGTCTAGGACAGCCATTGTTGATACTAACACTAATAGAGTTGTTTTTTGATTCTCGAATGGAGATTTATTTAATATATCCTTGAGGTGTGAGTAAATAAAGAGTGGGTACTCTCTGTTTATTCCACAAGGACGGCTAACCATGTTAAGTCATTTTTTTAAGCGATTCATTTGTTTTTAGTGGGATCAAAACAAGTAGGAAGGAGATAATAACGGCTAATTTACAAAATGCATCTATAGGTATCATATCTATAATTGCAATTATAGCCGCTAGCATAGTGTTAGTTATCGCAATAACAGGACTCACCTTTGGTATTGCTCATGGTCAAGTAAACGTCACATCGTTAACACCAGAGCAAAAAGCTGCTATATGTAATCCCAGTAATCCCAAGCTCAAAGTTGTTAATAGTACTGAATCAAAGATATGCGGTCTTCCAGTAACAGTAGAACCGCATTTAAAATCATCAAACATGACAACAGGAGCACAAGCACCTCCTCCGCCCCCACCAAACAATTCCGCGGGATAGAATAGTCACAAGCCAGTATGACAAAAGGATAAAGCTGACACAAAGCCAATTATATTCATTCAAAGTGACAGTAGTATTCAAAGATCTGCACAAGCTCGTATTGCAACAACAACAAGCCAACGCACGCAATGACCTATACGACAGGGTAATCAACAAACAGTTTTGGATATGGGATGAAGAGCAGCGCAAGCAAGAGGATATTAACACGGATGGAGACTGCTGCTTTAATCATATCATTGGCCTACCACAAAAGGACGGTGAAGACAAGCCATTATACGACTATGAGCAAATAATCTTTGATTCCTTGCATGGTAACAATAAGCACCTATGGATTAAGAAAGCAACTGGCTTAGGAGTATCAGAGTTTATGCTTAGGTTCATGGCATGGCTTTACTTGAAGGATAATGCGTTGTCTGGTAGCTAGATGTGTATTGTTACTGGACCAAGGATTGAGTTGGCTATCGCTCTAATACAGAGGATGAAAGCATTATTCAGAGGTAACACTCAGCTTGCGTTTGATACCAAAGAGACTGTCATTGAATTAAACAATGTAAAGATAGAAGCTTTCCCAAGCCACCACTTAGATGCAATGCGTGGTATATCCAATGTATCTTTCATATTATTGGATGAGGCTGATTTCTTTCCACCAGGACAGCAGCAAGACGCTAGGGACGCAAGCGAGCGCTACATAGGTAAGAGTAATCCCTATATTGTTATGGTGTCAACGCCTAACGCACCTGAGCAACTTCTTTTATTTTTAACCATAAAACTTCTCCATCCCAACCCTCTACTTTTGTTATTGGAATATAGTAATAGTGCTCATTGATGTATCCTCTCTTGACTACTACAAAGTCATGGCTAATAGCATCTATATCTCCAATATCAACATCATCAGTAGTATGAACTGGTTGGTCAACCATATCTTCCCATTTTTTTATTCATATGTGTATCATTACGTTGTTTGGGTCTTTATGATTTTGTTTCTTTGTTGTTAGCCATCAATCAATCAAGGCACTTGAAGAAGGATAGATAGATAGAGTATCTCGTACCGCCCATCGATCTACATCATATGAGGGTCTTAGACAGAGTAATAGACTGGACGGTACGAGACGATGTGCTTCGTGACTTTCAGCGTCGTAATGCAACCTCTGTTTTATTAATGTTAGATAACAATGTTAAGCTTGTCACGATTAATCGATAAATTAATCTCGTACCGCCCATCTCTAACGCAGGGTAGTCAAGGGGATTTAGATAGAGTAGACTGGACGGTACGAGACAATCAAAGAGGTATTCTTGGCTCGCAGCATCGTATGACGCAATTCTCTGGATTAGTAATGTTAGATGACCAAGTTAACCAATCAATCAATCTGTAAGCTCAAGTTAGATACAATCTAGAGAATTAATTTCTGAATTAACTTCTCGAATTCTTAAATATCGTCCGAGTGTATTGTATCACAGAGAACATACTAATCTGAAGGAGACTATACTCACTAGTCCCTCAATCCCCAAAGCAGCGGCGCGTTGTCTGTCTGACACACATACATCGCCCCCGCTGCTTCAAATTCAAGCATTCATTCAATCAACCGTTCAATTAATCCCTTTATCTGCTTCTGTTATCATTATCATCCGCCAAACTCGATTAACAAACCAGACACTCTTTATTGCTCTTGCCGACATAGTTGTGACTTAATCCAAAACGTTTCAGATACAGATGAATATGAGGATACAGTTGCCTCACTATTAGAGTACGTTGCTAATCCTCCAGATTCATCTCCGTGAATATCTATTGTATCCTCTTTAGGTTCGAATACTAACAAATATTTGCTATCTACAATCAGAGTTGAAAATGTCTTTTGCGTCAAACTTACTTTAAGATTCTGTATTTCTATTTTGTTGTTATTACTTAGCGTTCTTTCTTCAATATAGTTTCTGAGCTTGTTCCCATTATCGTTAATATAATAAAACCATAAGACTCTAACTTTTATACCATTATCTTTGTTCTAAGGGTATGTTCAAAACATACACGACTATCTACTATTCCAAAATTTCCTTTGACTCCATCTAAATGACGCATCTCCACTACTTTCAGATCGAGCAACTTCTTGCAATAGGAAATGTTCTCTTTTCTTATTTGTGTAAGAAATCTAAATTTTATACCTCTCTTTTCAAATTTTAATGTCTCATGCATGACCGGTTCTGTTTAGACTATGGCAGCAGGTCCGGTGTGGTCATAACAACTATCAATGGTCTTTTTTATGTGAGCAAATCGTGGGAGAATGAACTTCAGCATATCATCGATACCCTGCAGTACTACTGTCTTTTCAAGAGTATTGATTTATGAATTTATTTAGGTAATCGATAACAAATGAAAAAGTTAGAACTGTCCTTTTTGACTTTCTGGCCTTTGTTTTTAGAAATCTGCTGATGCATCTAGACGTTTAGTTCTAAATCTGTTGATTAAATTGTCAAATCTGTTAAGGTTATTATTACTATTACTGACATTATTGACAATGGATGTAGGGGTTTGAGTTGAGGTAGATGGTGCTGCCATATAACAAAAAATACATGAGAGATCTCGTTTATTATACCTTTTTAGTAGAGGTAGTAACTATTTTTACACTGAAAATTAAGGTGCAATACTTACTCGAGTAACTGTAAAGGAGGGATTTGAATGGTAAGAACAGTTGACAAAACACATACTATACTTTCATATATTCAAGGAAGCTTGAAAAATGTAACTATAGTTAATGGTGAGAGTATACACCATGGATTTATTTTTTCACTACTTAATCCTCCAGTACCTCTAGGCGGTAATATTGTGTCCCTTGACATTTATATAGATGAAATCCCTGTTTCAAAAAAGTCAATTTATATTGCCACATCAGAGGATGTTGTTAATGCATCGATACTATCAGAAGACAGACCTATTTCATTCAAGCCATTCCAAAGTGCAAGATTCCTGGTAATTAATGAAGCAGCGCTTAAAGAAGAAAGTAAACATAAGATTGTTATCTTAAGTAAACTTGAGGGCTTTGAGCAGATAATCATCCCGTTTGCTTTTACTGATCACGTGGATAATCAAAAAGAAAGGATATTCATTCCATCAAATTTTATTGATGACCACCAATCTAATGCTACGGTAGAGGATACAATTTTCAAAAATTTTACAGTTCCACTCATATTGTCTGGCAAAAAGGCATATATAGTGTGTTCGTCAAATGGCGGACTTTCTGCTAATTGGACTTGGATGGGCGCTAGATATGATAATGGTGGTCTATATGTCCCACCAGCAAGAGCATTTGGCAGGATTATCGTGGAAATATCTATAGATGACGGAGTACGCAAGCGACTTCCCAATTTTGTCATATCTTCTAGACACGAAAACGGAATCCTTGATACTAGACACGAGATGGCTGGACTGCAAGTAAAAAGGACGATATTTGTTCCTGTTGACAATAAGGGATTCGTCATGATTTTAGAATTTAATTTATTAGACAAATATAATGTAAGCCTAAGGGAGTTAAGTATAAGAAATAAACCGCGAAAAAGAAAAATCCGAGTACATTTTATTATAGATGGTAACATAACAAGCTACAGCTTAGCCGCGATTTCACAGAGCAACTTTTCCAAATTGCTTAAAACTGACAATTGTTTGCAAATTGAGACATCCGCGAGGAGAGGTATTGCACGCTATTTTGGAACGATTGGTGTTGCTCCCCAAAACCTGCGCCCTTCCAAAGTATTAACGGATTCATTTGATAACGATTTAGAGCTATCATACGACCTCGAAATTGAATCAGGAAAGACTAGAGAGGTTGCACTTGTGGCTGCAGGCAGCTTTAATAGTTCTGAAGAATGCTTAGCTGAATACCGATATATAAGGGATAATTACAAGAATCTTTTTGAAGATACCAAAAATCATTTCAAAGCTGCTTCATCTGGTACGCTGCAGATAGCTCCAGGTGCAAAGCAAGAACTGACTATTTCAAAACTGATTAAGGCTTTTGAAAAAGCGAAGACGAGTATGGAATATTTAAAAGCTGAATATGACGAACTTGGTGCAGGTATTTGCGCTGGACTTCCACGATTTCCCAACTATTGGGCCAGAGATACAGGTTGGTCACTAAGAGGATATTTATCTTTGTGTGACTATGATTTTGTCTTTGCAGTCCTTGAAAATTTTTTCCATCACCAAGCAAAAAGAACATCTGCGATTGCAACAAAGGGAGAGTTTCCAATGATCATCAGTGGGAAGTCTTTTCTTCACAATAGCACATTTGGATCGGCTGACTCAACTTTTCTTTTCCCTTGGGCAATACGTGAATATTCAGTTTCTACAGGAAATATAAATTATCTATGTGAGAGATGGAAATCAATAAGTGATCTTATTAATTTTGGATTTCTGAAAGATATAGACGGTGACGGTCTAATCGAGCATGGATTTACAGGTACCGCTGAAAAGCTTCCGATTAAGGATTCCACATGGATGGATCATATTGACAGGAGGAAAAGCGCGAATGATATTCAGGCATTATTTTATGAGAGTTTGAAAATTGGAGGAGAGTTGGCAAGAATTGTTGGAGACACTAGTAGTGAAAAGAGATGGCTGACCTATGCTAGACAACTGCAAAATAGAATTGAAGTACAATATTGGGATGAATATAATAAGTTCTATTATGATACAATTCGCAAAGATGGTTCTAAAGACGGCAGTATAAGACCAAACGCACTTGTTCTTTTGCTTACTGATGTGGTTACTGATAAAAGTAAAGCTGAGTCAGTTTTAACAAGAATAGAGAAAGAAGACATTACCACACCATGGGGGGTAAGAACATTAAGCAACATGGACCCCAAGTATCACCCAACACTTTATCACGACGGCGCTGTATGGCCTCTTGTTACTGGCTGGTGTGCCGCAAGCGAAATTAAATATAATAGAAAGGAGCAAGCCCTTTATTATATCGGATCAATGGCAGAGCGGATTTTGTTTGAAAATGGTATGTTTGCTGAAACGTATAGGGGAGATCGACCTGAACCCTTTAACTCATGTATTCTCCAAGCATGGTCTGTTGCTATGTATGTGCATCTTGTGCGTGAAATGATGCTTGGGATGAATATGAATATGATTGAAAATAAGATTCAGCTTGAACCCCATATACCTGAATCCTTAAGGGATAACTCATTACCTATTAATTTTGAACATCAGATATCTTCTGTAGATGGTATACAACAACTCAAAATTGTCGTCAACCCAAGCAGCGAAAAAATCTCAGTTATTTATAGGAATCCAGATAGTAAATTGAGGCCGGAAATTTTTAGTAATTCCTACTCCATAAATATTGAAGGTCACTAAGAATTTTTACTTAAGTGTTTTTATTGATAACATAACCTTCTGATCTTAATTTATAGCCACACCATTAGTATACTAACGGCTGTGACTGATTGATACAAGAAAACGAAGTAATACCACGGAAAAAGTTGAGGTAATCTACAGAATTTTGCAAAATATTAAAACAGTACAAGTAATTTTGGTGCACATAGGTATCAAGAAAGAATACGAAAAATCCAAAGACATTTTGTGTCAGATTTAATTTGAGATTATCAATGTATCGTAAATAGGATATTTTTGACATGCTAGATAAGAGGGCGTTAACGATTGGCATCATTATTATTGTTATTGCTGGTAATTATTATTAATGCAATTTAGGCACCACTTTTGATCTATTGGCAGAGGTTCCGTTCTTGATTCTGTGCCTCTACTACTCATGCCACTATCCACAACATCCTGTTCAGACAGAACTCGTACAAGGTATTTTGTATCTTTTCTGCATTTGTCACATAACATATTTTCTCACAACTCATTAGTTGATATTACATAAGTAAGCATTACCATAGTCATCCTTTAGACAGTTGTTTAGTCTAATACCCATCACTTTACATTCGCTCAATTATATTTATTAATTTTACATACCAATTTAGATTTTATAATTGACTGCAAGCAGAAAGATAGATTAGTTATATAGGTGTCAAGGAGGTGCTGTGCATTTTCATACAGCTGATTTAAGAAACAGCATTTACCATCATGGTAAGAAAAAGGTAGTAGTTTCATGTAGTATTAGGAGCTTTAGCAGTATTAGGAGTAATCATTTTAGTTTATTTTCTTTTTTCTGCTCTGACCTTCACTAAATGCTCTATTTGCAGCCGGACCCATTCTAATGCCTGTATTTCAATTAGTAAACTCTGGTTGAATATAGGATTATGGGTTTGCTGCATTTCGCCTCTAGACTGATTTATTTTATTATTTACTAAGTCAGTGAGCATTTTAGCAAATTCAACAATTCTCATTTCGGATCATCTGGAAACAATAGTAAGATTGACAATATAATATGTTGAAACACTAATCAGACAGGGTGAGTATATATTGAATTGCACACTTGCGTTTGCATACGTTGAAATCTGAGTTCCTAAAAGCTGAAGAGTGACGATCAAAGAGACGTATAGACAAATAGATAAATATATGATCCACTGCTAACACAAAGCAATTAGCAGTTACAATGCAGTTTGGGATTTAGAGAACAATGATTCTGAAGAACGTCTTAGGATAGATTATACTGGGCTTCTTTGCTAGACAGGCAGTATATGAGCACAATAAATATTACCAATCCCAGAATGCTGAAAATATCGCCAGTCCAGCAATAGCCAATCCTCCATATAGTAAGGGCATTACTCCTAAATATGCTCCAGCTGCAGCAACACCAATACCGCTAGCTAGCATAATTACTTCTCCAATTCTTCTTTGGTTTTGCATAATATTGATATTTAGTGTTATAACCCTTTTATGGCCTTTATGTCATGCCAAAACAGCTGTTATAATTTATGTCCAGCTAGAAGTCAGCGCCATAACTTCTATACCCTGACGCATTGTATTATATATAATTTATTACCTACATTATCGCATTTAATTTAAATACACGTAAATTATGACATGAGAGCTATAATATATGAGAAAAAAATTTTCATCAGGAATTGGTGCTAAATGTGAATGTATCTGCCATCAAAGGCCATCTACCAATGGTTACTGTGGCTACTGTTCTAACTCACATGTAAGAAGTTATAGAAGATAATCTCCTTCCTATGACATCGTAGAACGATCCTTTTCCATGAATTCCATCCTTTAGGCTTGATTTAAGACCGTCTTTTTTTCTTGTATGACACGAGCATGGACATGATTCCTTGATCTTCTTTCTGGAGCCATCGTATCTGTGGAACCTGCCACTAATAAGTCATGATTCTTATCATCACAGACAGGGGACTTCTCAATCTATTTTCACCTACCGCTTTGGATATTAACAGGTCCATATTCTGCATCTTTTATCGGCTTAACTGAATCGATGATATTACATCTCACAACGATTCAAAAATATCTATAAGGATGGGGGAGAAATATTATAGCCTTTATGAGTAAAAATACAAAGAGAATTCAAAATAAAGACGATTACGAAAAAAGTAGTTTTAAAGATATAATAGAAGATATGGAAAATACTAAAGATACAGGGTTAGAATCAGTGCCTAAAATAAGTAAAGAGCAAGTTCCAAGTAAAGACGAAACAACGAGACAGATACTACATGCTGACGATGATGATAACAATAAATAAAACCAAAAAGAAAAATTAGCTTCCTTGAATTTATTTTGCATTAAATTGTTTTTATAGACAGCGTGACTTCTATGCTGCGGAACTTGTTTGAATATTCAAAGATCAAGTGAAAGTTATATTTTTTCTTTATACTGATAAATAGTACAAGGAAGCAAATGTTCGATAGGTAGCAGAACCAACATTCAACTAGAGTTCTGTTTTACATGACACAAAATGTAGAACAATTCTCCAGACTTCGTCTTAGCATGTTTTGGATTGTCATGTAAACATCCGATATTCATGCTTTCTCCTCTTTTCAGATCGACATCTCCTCCAGAGCTTTCGCATTTAACTGTCTTTTTTGTTAGTTGATTGTAGTTTAAAATTTTTTGTAGGGTCTATGAAATCGTCATCATCACCAAGATCACAGCCAATAGCTAGTATTGTGCTGACGTATTGCAGCTATTCTATCAGCAAAACTTGGCTGGGAACTACTACAATTAATGCTATTAAGAGTACAGAAAATAATAATATAATATCTAAAAATGATACAAACGTATTTCTACCGTTGAAAACAGGTACCATCTTTAATGTGTAATATCTATAATTAAATAGTGCTATGCTTATTAATTCGATTCTTACATAGGCACCGAGAATGTTTAGACTATCGGATGCACTATTACCCTTGTCAATGGAGTATCATCAGCAAAGACTCCGTTTTAGAAATTTACTTCTCATGTCCTCGTTTTATTAGGATGCCATACTTGTTCGTGTTGTAGTCTATCATGATGGGTGTGATATTCTAATTTGCAAAAGTGACATTTTATTCTCTTCTTCTTGTTGCTTCTGATTTTGTATTTTCGTAGGTTTCTGTGTATAGCCATTTTTTTGTTGTTTGAATAATCTTCTTTCTGTGTTTCCTGATTATCTTTATAATTTTCAGTACCGAGCATTTGTTTTTGTATGATAGAATTCTCAACGTCTGAGAGTAGAGAATGTTCGGTCATTATCATAAGATCTTTGTTTTTCTCATTATCAACCCACTGTTCTAATGTATATTTCCAATCATATTCTAAATCATCAAGGTAGTCACATTCGTCAAGCAGTCTGGTGTACTCTGTATTCTTATTATGATTCATTTTGACAAGTAGCTTATGGTCTGTATCTATATGACTATTCTTGTTATTTTCATTATTTCCTGTGCTTTTCAAATAAATGGCGTATTCAGTATTATCAGCATTGGTCCATAGCTGTAATCTTTTTCTATAGATATTGTATTGAATCATTCCATTAATTATCTAAGCGATTTGGCAGTTTCGTAAAACCCCCAATATATATGAGTCATAGTGTATTTGACCAGATATAGCCATTTTTTGCTATTTCTCGCATTGCAGGAATAATATGCATATACTAGTACATAATTCAACCACGGAATAATTTGTAAATGTTACCAGATATAGTGAATTTGAAAGTGTTTACCTATAATTAGCATTTTAATCGAGGTTAACAGAAAAAGCAGACTCAAAGGAAAACACTTCCTATCCAGAGACATACAATAGCTCCTGAGATTTCCGTAATCGCAACAACACCTAAAACACCTTTCGAAGGTTTAACTTAATAGCCAATTTAGCATGGCACTGCCACGAAAGGGCAACATATGCTAGGTATATCTTTTACAAGTTGGTTATCATGTTAGATATATATTAGACAATGTCATGAAACTCTAAAATCTGGTCTAGTAACAAACATTATATGTACAGGAAGCTTAATGGTATCAAATACCGATAAGTTGATTAGATCTTAAGAGTGATGAATTAAAATATGCATATAGGTGTTCGTGAAAATAGTTGCTTGTGTTTGAAAAAATATCATCTGATATTCGGAAGATTTGTCTTAATGGTGGATAATTAAAATATGCTAAAAATAGATAATGAAAGAATATTCGAAGTCGTTGCTAAAAGGAAGCCACGTTCTGTAGCTCTTAATGGACCTGAAGCACTAATACCAAAAATTCAAGACACTGCTAATGATATTTCAGAACAGTTCGACATTCCTGCATACGTTATTGGAGATACATGCTGGGGATCATGTGATCTGAATACCCACGCAGCAGATATGCTAGGTGCAGAAATTCTGTTTAACATTGGCCATACTGTGGTAATGGAAACATTTGGCGAAAAAGTAGTAATGATAGACGCATATGACGATGCCAATTTTGAAGAAGTAGCAAGAAAATGTGCGCTAGGCTTAAGAGAGCAAAATTACAAATCAATCTCTTTGCTAACTAACAGCCAACATCTTTGTGAGATTTCTTTTGTCAAAAAGATTTTTGAAGAATATGGGTATGATGTAATTATCGGTAAAGGAAAAGGACAGCTAAAAGATGCACAAATTTTTGGTTGTGAATTTTATCCTGCACATGATGTCCAAAAAGAGGTTGATGCATATGTTTTCCTTGGCCAAAGCATGTTCCATTGTGCAAGTGTAGCAATGTCCACAGGAAAACCAACATATATGTTGGATCCATATTTTGGAGAATACTCTCTTGTTAATGAATTTGCGGATAGGCTTAGGAAGAAGGCTATTTTATCAATATATAAGGCATTGGATGCAGTGAGAATAGGTATAATAATCGGTCTGAAAGAAGGTCAGTTTGCACAGATCAAAGCACTCGAATTGAAAAAATCATTTGAGCAGTTAGGCAAAAAAATACAGTTGATTGCCTTGACTGATATTACAGAAGAACGTGTTCAAGTCTTTAGAGGAATAGATGCATTTATACAGATTGCATGTCCCAGAATAGCTATAGATAACCATTTCAAAAGACCAATGCTCTCAGTCCCTCAGGCACTGACCTTGATTAAATTGCTCAAAAAAGAGCCAATAGATGACCACTTTCTAAAAAGTCACCACTGGCTTTAGGCTGCATAAATCTACTCCCACCAATTAAGTCCCGTTAGTTCAAATGCATAGCGATTTAGAACATGATAAATTGCATCATCAATCAATATATACTATGCAAAAGTGCTTTACTTATAATTGATACGCAATCTCATTTATGATCCCTTGTAATCTTTCATTCTTTACTACTCCTAAAATAAAATTAGCCTTGCCGCCTCCTCTTCCGTCACTGCCACAGATCTGCTTGAATAGTTGATTGCAGTCTAAATCCGATATATCTTCTGTTCTTGCAAATATTATGTTAGAATTCATGCCAGAATCGATCTCCTGATTAGCAATGAATATGATTGTATTTGTTGACTCAGTTATTTTTGTACTTACAAATTTCCGAATCTCTTCATCTTCCAAATCAGAAAATGTTCCTTGAATAAACACTCTGTCATTTTTGTTAACTATTGGCACGATTGCACTTAATTTTTCTCTGGTCAATCTTTTTAGTTTGTCACGGTTGATATTACTTTCTGTTCTTAATTTTCTCACACTATTTTCAATTGTGTTTGAATTTGCACCGATCTCACCACAAATTCTCGCGATTTTTGCACTTAGTGTAATTGCTGCTTCTCGAGCCTCTTTGCCTACTACAAACTTTACTTCGTATTCGCCACCATTTTTGGATAAACCGGTTACGAGGAAAAGTCCACAATTATACAGATTCTCTGTATGCTCCATAGCACAAGCAGAGATGTCATGATCTTCGATCTCCACCACTCTTACAGGACTGGAGTTTTTTATTCTCTCTTCATTTGCACGCATTGTAGGCAATGCTTTTTTAGCTTCATCGAATGTCTCAAATGAATGAACCACAATTTTTCTTCCATTCGTAATTAGAGAATTAACTTCATATGCTGCTGTAAACACTAGTTCTAAATCGAGTTGAGCAATAGATATAAAAACACTACTGTCAGTCTTTCGATGCTCCACCTTCCTAACTTTTATGGTTCGACTAAGTAACCTCTGCAGCGATCCTATAAAAGCGTGCTCGGCAGTATGGGCTAACTTGTTTTGCACATTACATTTATTTATTATATCCGGTATATCGATTGCGAAGTATTTTAATTTAACAGGATTGTGAAATTATATCTTGGAAAGAAAAAAAACCATAAGTAAGAAAAGATATACGATAGCCACTCTCGGCTCCCATTGCTCTCTGCAAGTATTAAAAGGCGCAAAAGATGAAGGTTTTCGTACATTACTAGTATGTGAGAAGTCTAGGTCTAATCTGTACAGAAGATTTAATTTCATTGATGATATGATTATGGTCGATAATTTTAGTGAAATTTCTGAACAGGTTTGTCAAAAACGCCTAAATCAAACTAATTCAATAATTATTCCTATCGGTACACTAGTTGCTTATATGAGCAGTGAACAGATTGAAAGTATCAATGTTCCATTTTTTGGAAATAAATGGATTCTACGATGGGAATCTGATAGAAATCTAAAACAGAAGCTAATGGAAGAAGCAAAATTGAAAACTCCAAAACCTGTCAAATCCAAAAATGACATAGAGCGATTGTCGATTGTCAAATTGCATGGAGCCGCAGGAGGACGAGGGTATTTCCTTGCATGGAATAAAGAGACATTTGAAGAGGGTGCAACAAAGTTAGTAAAGCAAAAGAGAATCAATAGTGAAGATGACCTGTATATACAGGAATATATCATGGGCGTGCCAGCATATTTACAATATTTTTATTCTCCTATCACTAAAAATATCGAGCTTATGGGTGTAGATAGAAGATATGAATCTGATATTGATGGTATAGGCAGAATTCCATCTAGACAGCAGATGGGTATAGAAGTGGAGCCTTCCTATAACGTTGTGGGCAATATACCTATAGTCTTAAGAGAGTCTCTATTAGGTGAGGTATACGAAATGGGAGAAAGATTTGTAGAAGCAGCAAAACGTCTTGTCCCGCCAGGGATGAATGGGCCTTTTTGCCTTGAGGGCGTATATGACAGAGATGGAACCTTCGTTACTTTTGAGTTTTCGGCAAGGATAGTGGCAGGAACGAATCTTTACCTTGATGGCTCTCCTTATTCGGGATTAATTTATCCTCAATCAATGAGCATGGGAAGGAGGATAGCACACGAAATAAAACTCGCAAATGGAAAACAGCGCATTAAAGAGCTATTAACCTAATTAATAGTAAATGAATTTGTTTTTTATTAGTATATATAACTAGTTAGCCATAGCTGCTTTTTATTACCTATGATTTACTCAATTGAAATATTATTTTCATCATCGTCAATTTTTTAAAGTAGTTTCTTGTAATCCAAATACATGTTTTTTTGTTCATCAGTAAATACGAGAAAACAAAGATGCTGTCGGTGTTCTAAAAAATGAGTGGCTCTGGCGGTCCATTAGAGCTAGGCATAGTAGTAGGGCCTACTAGACCAGATCAAATAACTTTTGAAGCAAGGCGACCCGTGAGTCTTGGCGAATACATTGTGATTCTAAACACGCAGCAAAAAAAAATTTTAGGGGTTATTGAATCATCTTCAATTAAAAGTGATGCTCTCAGTGACAATATTTCCAACTTTCAAGAGGCAATGGAAAGCAAACAAGTTGCATCTAAAAATAAGCGGGATAAGAGCTATAAAGCAAATGTCAAAATTTTAGGCCTTCTGGAAGAATTAAAAAAATGCAAGACAATACTTCCAGAAATTCCTCCTTTGCCAGGCACAGAAGTTTTTGAGGCAAAGCCTGAAGAGTTAGAAAGTATTTTCAATCCAACAAACGATGAGTGGCTAAGAGCTGGAACATTACTTAGGCAGAAAGATGTCTGCGTCAAAATTAACATAAATAAGGTGGCTACAAGACACCTTGGTATTCTTGCCATGACTGGAATGGGTAAAAGCAATGTCGTTACATTGATCGCAAAAGCAGTTTCAGAAATTCCTGGAACAATGGTCATTTTCGATTACCACGATGACTACAAAGGTCTGAGAATTAAGAATGCAAATTTGATCCCAGCTAAAATAAATCCAAGATTATTATCAGCTGATAAATTTGCAGATGTTATAGAAATTAGAGATATTGCTGACATTCAGAAAACTATACTGTCAAAGATATTCGATGATGACGTCAAGAAGAAGACAGAAGATGACTTTTGGCAATCTCTAGAAGAAAATATTAAGAACTTTGAACGCCTAGAAAAGCGTAATAAATCATCTGCAGAGCGAGTTAGAGATAAAGTCAAGGAAGCGCGGAGAAGACTTGGTAACATACTGCATGCTGATGCCGCTGATCCTGTAGCTATGATAAAGGAAGGTAAAATTAATATAATCAGCTTACTTGAGCTAAATGAGAAACAGGCAAATATAGCTATTTCTTTTTATTTGGAATCTCTTCTATCGGATCGGAAAAATGCAAAAAATCAAATGCATGATGAAGGAAGTGGTTTTGTCAGATTTAAGAGTCCTATAATAGTAGTGGTTGAAGAAGCCCATGTATTCATTCCGAAACAAGAATATACCGATACAAAATATTTTGCTGGAAAAGTTGCACGGGAGGGGAGAAAATTTGGTATGGGCCTGATAGTCGTTTCTCAACGCCCTCGTTCTATTGATTCGAATGTATTGAGTCAGCTAGGATCATTGGCTATAATGAAAGTTATACAACAAGAAGACCAAACCCAGATTACCTCCACCAGTGAGTCGTTAAACACTAATCTCACAGAGCAACTTACATCTCTTAATCCAGGCGAAGCTCTTTTAGTGGGGCAGTGGGTGAATTTACCTTCATTTGCCAAAATTGACGAAGCAAAAGACAGATGGATGGGGGCCGATCCTGATGCAGTAGCAGAATGGAAAAGCAATCGACTTCACGAGGAAATGGCTAGAGAGTCAAGCCAATCCTATATTAGAGAAGGATATGTCTACGACTAGGATAACCTACTTCTCATATTGTATACAGTTAACCAGTTTAAACACGCAGTATGAATCACTTACTAATCCATAGCTATGACAATAATAACAACTGTAGCCGGAAAACACGTACTTTAGGTTCAATTATCGTCATGACGGGCACCATGATATCAAAACAGATATACCGTTATATGATATAATTCTGCAGCGGGTTCATTTGTTAATTTCCCATATTTCAGATATTCATCTTGGATACTCTCAGTTCAATTTGCAAGAAAGGGAAGAAGACGTCTATGCGGTGTTCGAAGAAGCAATAGATAAATCAATATCGGAACATGCTCAGCTAATCATCCTAGCAGGGGATATTTTTCATACACCACGACCAAATGGATCAGCG
This sequence comes from Nitrososphaeraceae archaeon, assembly GCA_035252175.1. GTDB lineage: Archaea > Thermoproteota > Nitrososphaeria > Nitrososphaerales > Nitrososphaeraceae > JAFAQB01. The sequence goes on along the minus strand of DATFDI010000161.1, from coordinate 74,909 downwards.
ATAATTAAATTAGCAAATCAGCTCAAGAAACTCAAGGAAAAATCTATTCCTGTTTACTTCGTACTTGGGGAGCATGATATTAATAGAATGCAGGACATTCCAATTCCTTATGTCTTCCACAATCTTGGTTTGGCGACAAGGCTAAAGGAAAATGAAGCTAGACTGCATAACAACGTAGCAATTTTCGGTTTTAATAAAGAAAGAAAAAGCAACATTGAAAGCATGTTACAGCAATTCAGAGTGACCGAAAAGAAGGCAAAACAAAATAAGGAAAGTGGCAATGGAGGGCGGAGTATCAAGAATATACTAGTTCTGCATCAGGGTCTTACGGACTTTAACAGTTTTGCAGGAGAATTAAATTCCACTGACCTCCCAAGAGGAATTGACTATTATGCCATGGGTCATTACCATGATCATATTGAAAAGAGATTTGATTATCTTGATGGGTTAATATCTTATCCTGGTTCTATTGATCTCACACCAAGTGAGGGAATTAAGCAAGTTGATAAAGGATTTTTTCTAACAGATATATCTTCCCAAGAAGTACAAACCAACTGGGTCAAATTAGATAAAAGAAGATCACAGTTAGTTTTCAAAGTGAGTTATGCATCTATTGCAGAAGAATTAAACGATATCCTCAAAGAAACTAGGAACTATGACAAAAAACCAGTGGTGATGTTAAAGATACTAGGAAAGCAAATTGATTCTAAAGTTGTTGCCTCACAACTTTTGAAACTAAATGACTCTTGTCTGCATTATATGTGGAAACCAATAGAAGAACAAGGCTCATCTCCGTTGGTTTATGATGAAAGGCCAGTTGACATCGATATTGAATTGGAAAGACTCGTAAAGGAGGTATTAAAGTCTGAACATTTAGCATCACTTGTAGTTAACGAGATACTACCTATGGCTGGCCGTGGGGATGCAAGTGCAACATTAGACTTTTTGTGGAAAGCTTACAATAATACAAAACAACATGATCATGATAGTTGAAGGGGATGTAATCGTATGATAAAAGACATAAAATTACATAACTTCATTTCACATAGCGATACTACATTAACGTTCAATAGAGGAATTACAATTTTCGTAGGACATAACGGTTCTGGTAAATCAAGTATCATCGATGCGATAACATTTGCTCTATTTGGAGAACATACAAGAAAATCAAATAAGAATCTAGTACAAAGAGGATATCAATCGTCATCTGTAAGCCTTAATTTTTCTATAGGCTCACGGGAGTATGTTGCATACAGACAAATAGGAAGTTCTGGACAGTCTATCTCAGCAAAATTTGAACTTATACCCGATCCTAATAATGCGGCTAACAGTGTTAACAATAAACAAATTATAATTTCCGGTGAACGGAAGCAATTTGGTGAATCAATGAGTGCAGAGATCGCTAAAATAGTGGGTATGAATTATAAGAAGTTAAGAATTGCAGGAATTATTCAACAGGGAGAGCTTAACAAAATAATTGAAACTCAACCTAAGGAATTCAAGGAACTTCTAAATGGTTTGATAGGTATTGATAGACTGGATCTTGCATATCATACTATGAACGATGTCATTAATGGCTTTCGCGAAAGGTTACGCGATCACAACGGTGGATTCGATGATAAGCAAATAGAATCAATAAAAAAGGCGATTGAAAAAAAAGTGACTGATCTTTCTCACGCAGAACAACTTTTGAGAGAACTAAAAGATCAAAGCAATGAGGTAAATACAAAGTTGTTTGAAATTGAAAGAGAAATTGAACGTATTGAACCATTAATTTTACAAACACGCGAGCTAAACACAATAGAGAATGCTCTTCTCAAATACGTGAATGAAAAAAGGGACTGCATTTCAAGCGATATTGTAAAACTCGAGCGTATTATCAAAGAGAGTCGTAAATCGATACAAATAGTCTCGGAGAGAGAAGAGATTAAAATTAACCTTCAAATGGTAAAAGCAGAGATTGACGATATACAACAGAAAATCCTTCATAATGAAGGAGAATCAGGCAGACTAAAGGGACTGTTAGAGTGTAGTAAAAGATTGGAAATTAGGGATGGTAAATGTCCTGTGTGTGCCTCGGCTATCTCCACAATAAACAAGGTATTCGACTCAAATCATATCCAAAAAGAAATCACAGCAAAAATAGATGATCAAACAAATCTGGTTGCGGAAAGAATCAAACTAAAGAAAGAAGAATTTTATCTAGAAGATAAAGAAAAGAAACTTAATGCTGCGGAAAGTTTTCTAGCATCAAATTATATTACATCTATTTATGAAATAGAAAAGTTAGAGCAAGAACTTGATCAGAAGAGATCTAGTTTATCCAAACTTCCAAAGAGCGTCACCAAGGTAGAACGGGATCCCATGCAGTTGAATATAGATGATTTTTCAAAGTCTTTAGCTGAGAAAATTATAGAAATAAGAGAGCAAGTAAAGGATCTAAAGGTACAAGGATACACAGATGCAAAGCTTCACCGGACCAGGCTCTCAAATCAACTGCTGGAGATCAACACAAGGATCGGGGTAACACAAAGATCTGTTCAGGACACAAAAGAAACGATAGATACATCGAAAAAGATCCTTGCAGAATTAGAAGCTGCTTCGATATACTTGAGGATGATAGAAAATATTAGATTGTCTGTATTTAATAGGGATGGTTTTGTTGCACTAAGTCTAAGGTCATGGGCCCTGAAGATGATTTCAATGAAAGCATCAGATTATGCTGCTATGTTTAACATTGGCATATCAAGGATAGACCTGAAAGAGAAGATACGAGACATAGAGGTCCAATGTTTTGGAATACAGGGCGAAATTGATATGGATTCTCTAAGTGGTGGCGAAAAGGTCGCTGTAGCCCTTGCACTAAGATTGGGTATTGCAAATATTATGGGATCAAATAAACTTGATTTCGTTATTCTGGATGAACCAACTATCCATTTAGATGATGAAAGACGAAAATCCTTGGTAAAAATCATTTCAGAAGCGTTTAGGGAGGGCCTGGGACCTATCTCCCAGACTGTAATAATAACACATGATGCAGAAATCTTTGAGGATTCTGATGTCGACACAATTTATAGATTTATAATGAGTTCAAATGGATCGCTTGTTTCAGCGGAGTAATCTGCTATATCACAGAATCAATTAACTAATGTGGATCATTATTGAAAACCGTCTATAATATTTTACATTCCGCATTTATCCACCAGTCATCCTAGTAAATTGATTGTTCCTTTTCATAGTTGAAATATAGTCTAGATTTGCAAGCGCAATCATTGCGGATTCTCGTACCTCTTCACTTGCATCCTCAAGTGCTTTATTGAGAGTAGTTCTTGCTTTTTCCGAACCAATTACACCCAAAGCGACTGCCGCTTCGTGTCTGACAAAGAAACTTGGATCAGTCTCTACAGCTTTTGATAGAGCATCTACAGAGTTTGCAAAACCAAGTTGACCAAGTGAAAATGCTGCTTCGTGTCTGACCAATGCATCCGAGTCATTTTCAAGAACTTGACTTATATGCTCAATTACACCTATGTCGCCTATATCTGCTAGAATACATATGCAACGGGTTCTAATGACCACATCACTATGGGTTAACAAATCCTTAAAATACTGCTCATTTTTCGCATCGAATTCTTTTTCCATTTGTTTTAATATCTCTATCCTCCTGCGAGGCACAGTAGCATCTATTTCGCTAAACATGTTATAGTTATCTAACAAGCGCTAATTCATTATATAATATGTACGTATAGTTATACTCTACTGCAATAATGCAAAATAGCAAGGGAGAATAAGGTTTGCAACTAGCTTATGCTGATAAAGTAAAAGAGGCTTTCTAAGGCGTTATGATAGTTAATTGTTAGTGTTATGTTGATTTATTACAAGGTTTTCTGTTTTGCATTTATATAAGAGGTAATACAGTGAATCAGTTAACAAATCTAGTAGTGAATTTAAAAACAATTTGTATTAATATTCGTTTATATTGAAGCAATAAACTAGCCTGATATATTATTATTAAGCTGCTCAATTAGGTTTCACAAATATGCGTATGAGATATTGGCACTTAGATATTAGGGAAGTGTTAAATGCAAAGTATCCAATTGAGAAAGCTAATCATTGGGAGGTCACATGTATGTTTGGCGAAAACCAGCGTTTTGGTGTCTTTTGGTTTAAGTATGGCACTCCCTATGATAAAGAACCAGTTCGTGGCATATGCTTTTACTACAACGAAATTCCACAAAAAACTATCCAAGAGATGATAGATTTCTTACAATCACGATTTGGTGGAAAAATTCTTTATAGACAAACAAGAGTTTTTCTTCAAGGATCTAAAGAATTTGCAGATCCGAAATCTATCGGTATACTCGCAAATGACCTAAGTTTGAGATTCAATATACCGGTAGAAATAACGATAGAATTTGAGAAAATAACTCAGCAAGAGCAAGAGCAAAATATTCTTAATCTTCCTTCCAACAAGGCATTGCCAATTGTAGGACCAGATTAGTAGATTTAGGGCTATAACGTAGATGGACTTTCTGGATAATACTTCAACATAGACTTCAACTTTGTTATGAGACTTGATATGCTAAGTGGTTTGCTTATAAAATCAATGACATTAACAGAGGGCATAACTTTATTAAATTCTTCTTTGTTAATTTCAAACGCTGTTATAAATGCAATTTTCATTGACTGATTCCTCTCCTTAATACGACGATATAATTCAAAGCCATTCATTTTGGGCATTCTTATATCCGTGATGACTAAGTCATAATAGTTTTCAGGATTACTTTCAAAGGCCTCCAAAGCCGATTCTCCGCTTGAGAACGTTTCAACGGTGAACGCATTGTTTGATTCTAGACCTCTTTTTACAGTAGATAAAATGTCTTTTTCATCATCAACAAACATAATTCTGACAGGAGAATTACGTCGGGTAGACTTTGGCATAAAAGTATGTAAAAAATGCCTAATGGCAATATTTAAAGTAAATGGTTATATTGGAGATACTACTTTGGTGGATTTTATTTCAGCAGATTCGAATACAGTTTAGATGCTGCAAAAATTGATATAAGTGATATATAATGTGCATTACAAGAAGAATGACCTATGGAATGGCAGAAGAAGGTATAACATTGCTGTTTGATTCTAAGATCTCCGAGTTCAATCGTTGGAGAATGAAAGAAAACCTCATTACAAAATTAGATATCAGCAATGCAAACTTTTCTGGTAAGGATCTTTCCAATGCTTATCTTAACGGCGTTTCTTGTGTTGGAACCGATTTCTCCAATTGCAATCTATCCAAAATTAACTTTGTTCAAGCCACTCTCACTAAGGCTAATTTTAGAGGTTCAAATTTGTCAGATGCTCTATTGATGTATGCTGAGATGTCGGAATGCAATCTAGCAGAATGTGATGTGCGCAGAGCAAACTTTATGTGGGCAAATATGCAAAAATGTAACTTGACAGGATCCAAGCTCTCAAATACAATATTTGTAGATGCAAATATGACCGATATGAAAATAGCCAATGTAGATAAAGAAGGTGCATATTTAAAATATGCAAAACTTGAAGGCACGGCTTGGCAGACTAAATAATAATAGTGCCAATAGTAATATTAGTTAATTTATTGATTTACAATGACTCTATATGCACAAGTTTATGCCAGTGGTCCAAAAAACTAAAATTGGCAGTTAACTCAGTTCGGCTGCAATTTCGGGTTTTTGTTGACTAATTATTCTGGATAATCCCTTCATGTAATTTCGTGCAAAAGTAGATATAGGCTGTGATGAATACCATATGCAACCAAGAACCTGACAGTCATGACATGTTTTGGCTATCTTCCATTGTGGAGCGTTCCAAATATCTTCTATATTCTTTTCCAGCAAATTATAGATATTTTCAGGATTGTTAAATTTCCAACAGGGAACCATAACGGTGCCATCGCTATTGACAAAAATGCTCTTCCATACACCACACTCATCGAAAATTCCGCGTCCATGAGCGATTATTTGCTCAAAATATTCGGTTGGCATCATTAGGCTAGGGGACGAGTGTTTTTTATTGTATTCTAATATGCTCTCTGAGACCTCAATCATCGTCTGTCGATCGGGGAGCAATGAATATTGAACATCAGATCGATCCTCCACAAATGTAAGCGAAACTGCTTTCACACCTAATTCTTTAGCCCTATCAAAGTAAGTTTGGTTTATAAATTCCTCACTATTGTATTTTGTTATAACACTATTAAAATAATGAGGTACATTGTGTTCTGTTAAAAGGCGTAAATTATCCATTACTTTGCCATATGTCTGAGCAGAAACACCGCGTACCTTACAATATGGCTCTTCAAAGACGGAATCAATACTACATGTAATAAATTGAATGTATTTCTTTAGTTCATGAAGATCAATAGTGTGGAGCAAGGAGCAGTTAGTAATTACGGTAATAGGAATATGCAATTTGTAAAGGTATTTCACAAGTTCCATAAAATCTGGACGGCTTGTTGGTTCACCTCCTTCAATGATAGACCAAATACAATGTTTTGAAGCCTTATCAAAAATTAACTTCCATTGCTCTGTGCTTAGATCCTTCCTCTTGGCAAGTTTAATCTGAGTCTCTTTATCCGGATCACCAAATGGACACATTGGACAATAAAAATTACAATAATGCGTGAAGCTAAAGACAGCTATTAATGGCATTCTTCTTCCTAACGCTCTATCCATTGACCATTTGCTTAATAATTTGATTGTACGTATAGTGTCGACTGGCAAGCTATACAAGATTCAGAAAGAACAGAATATTAAATTTTTTCCGAATATCAACTGTACGTTGAAATTTGGGAATAATAGTTAGTAGACAAGAAAGTAACCATTGGTAGCGAACGACTTTGTTAGTATGCTAATATGGTTGGGTGAGCTAATCATTGCTAGCTGGGCCCTGTCCTATGGCGCAGAACATCTATCGGTTAAATATGGCGCCAAATTTATTGGCCGGACAGTGCTCAGTATTGCTACAACACTTCCAGAGATTGCAATAGTTGCATATGCTGCTGCAGCTGGAAATTACGGAGTTGCTATTGGTGCAGGACTAGGGAGCAATTTATTAATGATGACTCTCGGCTTGTCGACCATGCTAATTATCGCTACAACAAGGTTATCCAAAGCACCATTAAGAGGCCTTGATGTAAGCAGTTTTAGATTAGATAAAGTTTTTCTATTTATAACAGCTATAGTCAGCGCAGTACTATTTGTTGATGGGTACAATTATTTTGATGGATTTATATTCATCGGAATGTTTGTTGCGTATTTCGTAATGGCCTTGCGGGAAATGAAAGTAGATAAAAACAAAGAACTGTTGTCTTCTATACCAAAAGACAATAATGAGTTAACCAGACAGAATAAGAATAAGTACAAAAATAATTACAAAGATCATCCGATTTCAGAAGCAGCTACAACAACTACATCGACCGCAAGCAAATCTGAACCTGATCTGATAAACACAACAAATGAATTCGAAAATGTCTTAAAAGCCGATAACAGACGATTAATAAAAGCACTTTTGATTTTCATGGCTGGAATTGTAGGAATTTTGATAGGTGCTGAGCCGTTTATACACTCGTTAGAAGGTTTTTCTGTTGATATTGGAATATCTGCAGTTGTTTTATCAGTAATCATTAGTCCTATAGCAGGAGAGATGCCAGAAAAATTATCACTCATGATTCTGGCTAGAAAAGGTGCTCATGGAGCTTCTATCGCTATATCAAATGTACTTGGTTCTAAGATATTAAACAACACACTGTTACTTGCGATCGCCGTTTTTGGAGCAATATATCATGGCGGATTTTATACTACAATTGGCGCCAACTTAATACTCTCGTATCAGATGGTTCTTGTTACTATAATAACTATTGCAGCCCTAACACCAATGCTTAAGAGGGAAATAGGTCTTAGAGTAGGGATGATGTTATTAGGATTATATATTATTAGTTTGTTGATACAATTCTTTCTACCGCATCAAACTCGCACATAACTTCAATATACAAACAAAAAATAAATAAAAAATAGCAAAAAGATCGTCTGTCGATTGGGTACAAATAAGAAACTGGTGATGATTTGTGTAACAATAATATATTTTATCGAGTGCTAGGATCTTTGTGTAGAATTAGTGCTACTACTGCCACCAGCAGTGCCACCACCGCTTTCACTAGTTGTAGTTACAGTAGCAGGAAGTATTCTGTATATCTTACCCCCAGAAAATGAAACAGCATATAGGTAGCCATCATATGGACTAACTTGAAGATCTGTAATTGCACCCATTCCTGCTACAAATATTATATCATCAAGTTCTTGAGCGTTATTTGCTATTTTATCTGCAAGCGTACCATTTAGGACTAGTCCAGTTCTATTTTGATTCAGCTTAAAATGATAAATGTTACCACCATGGTAATCTGCTACGAACATATCATTTTGATATTGTTTTCCTAATTTGTCAGAATTGAGAAACTTAATTGCAGTCGGACCGGTAGTGTTAAGCCACACAAATTCTGGAGACCTGTATTTTCCTTTTCCACCGAAATCTACAAGATCTGTAGGATTCTGTACCATGTTGCCATATGTATTTCCCTTGACTTCCCAAAATCCCTGTACTTTTCTCCATCCACTATTAAATCCAGGATCCACAAGGTTGATCTCATCACAACAAGCTGCGCCATTTTCAGTATCCCATAATTTTCCAGTAACAGGATCAAAGTCCATTCCAAAGCTGTTACGTAAACCATAAGCATAGTATTTGTCTAAAGGATCTTTGTCTCCAATAATGCCTTTTACTGCTTTCCCATCCTGAGTTATTCTATATACTGCACTTGTTCCATTTGAATTAGGATTATTTGGATAGTTCTGAGTCTCTGTCTTATATGCTCCTACATCCCCAATAGTGAAATACAAGTTATTGTCAGGTCCAATTATTATCTTCCCACTATTATGACCGGGTCCTGGGACAGCTGGCAAGTCTAATAAGAGTTTAGGATTAATTAATTTACCAGTATTATTATCGAACTCATATCTATAAAGACGATTACCAATTGGGTCATGACCGGGTAGACAATAAGATGGTTTAGGACAAATATCGCTACCTTCTACTTTAGTTTCTGTGAATGATACAAATACATATGTAGGAGATGATTTGCCATTGGTGCTATTAGGCTTGGCTACAACAATTCCAAGCATTCCTCTTTCATTTTTGTTTGCTACACTAACATCCAGTACTGGTTGTGATTGTATTTTACCATCTATAATCCTCTGTACTGTGCCATTGAGTTTCTCGTTTACTAAAATATCGTTTGGCCCTAAGAATGCCATGGTGGTTGGAGATCTAAGTCCACTTGCCACTACTTCGTACTTTAGGTTTGGATCATCAATATTTATCGCTCCTCTGGATCTAGCTATCTTTGCCATGGCTGATTTAGGGGGGTAATGATTATACGTAGCAACAAGTATTATAGCCAATAGTGCCAAAAACAAAACTGATTTACGAAAATATGTCATAGTTGGCTATGTACAAAAAAGTCTCATATATAATAGCCTACCGATGTAAAAATCGATACCTAAACCTATCACCATATCAATTTTTACTAGTATTAGTAACATAATAATCATGATCAGCTTAATGATCATGTTAGCCCTTATGTTCAAAAACAAAACTCAACAATTCTATATCTAAAGTAGGTGTAAAAGTGCGAGAAGCTTTATATTTTTATTACTTGTATCTAACTTTAACTAGTCATGTTAACGCAGACATACTATAACTCAGTTTCAAGACGATTACTAGAAACGATTTTATTTATGATCTTGGCAAGAAATACTTACTGCCAGCTCACTTGCTCCATTGTTTTTAATGAATCAAATGTGCGACTTCCTCCATTGTTTTTAATATACATGAGAACATGACCAGAGTTATTGCTGCAAAACTAAAAAAAATACAATATTGGGTAGCAGGTGCAGCAATAGCAATGGCCTTAGTTGGTGCAGTATATGCTCACGCTCAAAGTAAAAACATTATAGGCGCTTTTGGTGATACTGCTAACATAAATGATGACCTCTATATACAGGCAGTGAAGAATCTGACTAAATCAGTTCCTAAAAATGAGACTTTAGTGGTTACAGCTAATTCAGCTGTAATAAAATATTTTAGTGATCATCCTGTGAAAGTTCCTTGGAGAGGAAAGGTAACATCTGAAAAGACACTCGTAACATGGATGTCGAATATTGGTTACAAGTATTTGCTAGTTGTTTATACTCACGGAAAGGGAACTAGTATTGCAGAATTAAAACCGATATTTTCAAATAAAGGTTTAAGGGCATTAAGTGCTGATTTCCAGAAATTAGGCGAAACTAGAACAGAGTCTGCCAAACTTCTTCTATATAAGAAAATAGAGCAACTTTAGGTACTGCATATGTCACTAGAAAATCACAACAATCCAAGAAGAATCGAAAACAAAAATATTCTGAATTTCTTCAAATCCTATAGTATTGATATTGCTTTTGTGATTTTTTGTATATTTCTTGCTCTTTATTACAATGAGTCTATTTCTGTTCTCAGAGTGCCAAGCCATGATGGCACTGTATATCTTATGAATGCTCATGATTGGCTAAATAACGAACCTCTAGATGAGGTTTATAGACCCCCGTTGATCTCATGGATTATTGCAGGCATTTGGTCTCTTACTGGTGAAAACTGGGTTCTAGTCAAGGGACTCCAAGCAATTTTCACTATCAGCGCAGGAGTTGTCCTGTACATTCTCCTAAGAAAATACAAAGGAAACGCCTTTGCATTTGGTGTTACAGCGCTTACTATGATTAATGGACCGGTATTCTTATTTAGCACGCAAATCATGACCGAAGGTTTAGCGCTTTTCTTTCTTGTCCTCAGCATGTACTTCCTTAAAAGTAGAAAAGAAAAATATTGGTTTTTGGCTGGTATAACGATTGCATTAACATTTGCATCACGATATCCAGTTTTTCTTCAAGCGGTTGCAATTTTTGTTGTAGAAAGTGTACTTTCTAGAAAACCAAAACTTGCACTCAGAACAATCTCATCAGGCGTGCCTGCTCTAATACTTATTGTACTCATAGTGTATTTAAAGGCCGGTACATTCACGACTGCACTTTCAAAAGATACTACAGTTGACCCGTTTTTATCTCCTTACTACCTAACTAATTCTATTGATATATGGGGTCTCGCATTCTTGCTTGTACCTGTAGCCTTGATATATAGAAGAACATATGACGACAAATTTAATTACAGCTTTATTGTATGGTTTGTTGTTTCTCTTCTGTTTTGGAGTGCAAGCAGCGGCAACTGGCAATTCAGATTTACGATCCAGTATACTCCTGCAGTTTATTTCTTATCAATACTTGCAATTGAAAATATCGTAAAGAGTGGTATATCTCTCAACAGCACCATTGTATCATATCGTGGTGCAATTATGTCACGGCTAGAACGTATAAAACGAATTTCCAAGTATGAATTATTTGGAGATTTCAGCAATGAATAGCTATAGATCTACTACGCTGCAAAAATGATGTGCTAGTTTCATGTTATTAACATCCATCCATATCAGATTTAGTTATATTTGAGTTAAAGTGTTCCAACATTCATTGATTCATGTTAGGAGCTTTGCTATAACATACGTATAAGCTACTTCTTTGTAAGCGGCAATATTTCAGGTGGTATATCAGTATGACAATGCAGGTATGTAAACCGGCATTTAGTACCGGTTCAGCTGATAAACCACCAGACGTGTATTAAATCCAGTATCTAAAGGAATGACTCCCAGATTTAGAGGGGTGAAAAATACAGTTTTCAAAATTGACTATTGCAAAAAATTTTCATAGTAGCGGAACACACCATTCTATGTCAATTAAACTAATTAGAAAAAACTAAGTATAAAAAGAATTTATGGACTGCGGAACCAAGCAAACGAATAAAATTATTTGCAAGTTAATCAAGAGGAATTGTGAAACGACCACGAATCAATATATTGCTTTCGGAAACATCTAAAAAGAACCTATTGTTACAAAAATTTCTCAACTACAAAGAAAGAATTCGATTGATAGAAAAGTCATATTTGTTTATAATGAAAGGTTTCCTTCAGTAGATTGTTGTGTGTTATTAGGGTCACATATCGCTGTTTTTTGCTGCGGTGTTAATGACGATGATGTACTATTACTTCGCTGACCATGCCTGTTGTTAGTTTGGTCTTTGCGACCATTCACGAAAAACTGTAGAGAGATTACCGAAACTTGCAAACCTCAAGCTATTAAAATTGCATTACATTTGGCTTTATCATCTGCTACAAAGTCAGATAGTAAGTAGCAGTCATCACATAAAAATATGGAGTGATTCCAGATCCTTTTTGTTTGTTTGGGATAGACAACAAGAAATCCAAATGGAAACTAGAATATGATTATAAAATATACAAGGTTTATGACTCCGACAGGAAGTTAGCAGGATATTTCTTTCCTGATTATACTTCATTACGAGATCAAAAAACTAACAACAAATTACCAAGGCAAGAAGAAGATGATGATAAAATTATTGAGAGAATGAACAAAGCACATGAAAAGATTATGGGAGGCAATATTATGGTTCCCATGCTTAGGCTTAACTTACTCGATAATACAGAAGGCATGGATTTGGGCTATGCTATTAAATCACTAGATGCAAATCTCCAGAGAGCCAAGGCATGGAAAGAGTGGCTGGGCGCAAATTACAGCGAATTCGGCATATCAAGTGTTGTAGTATACACTGCTAGGGAAGACAGGAATATGCTTTCAATTGTACTTGGTATAAATTTGGAAATGATGCTTGGGGAAAAGGAATTGGAGATATATCTTACACCACTATTAGATAAGCTGCATATCGACGAAATGCTATAGCAAATAATGCAGTTGTCATATTTTAGTCCAGCAAATGATGTATTATGAGTCGTTATCATAATAAGTTAGTTTAGCATCTAATAGTGGAGTTGGCTCTCCCTAATTCTCTCTCCCCGAGTGTCAATTCATAATCTATACTGAGTTCAATTGAAAGCATATTCCTAGCCTCTCGAGCGGTAACAAGACTGGTATTTACATATCGATATTTGATTTTTGTTTAACTGGCAGCATTTGACTTTTCATTTTTGTCTAAGGCAGCTAATATTGCTATCTCCAACTCGCGAATAACGGATTCGATGTCTGCGGGACTGCTACGAAGAATTGCTCCTGCTGCAAATTTGTGACCACCGCCTTCATGCAAGTTAGCAGAGATATCACTGCATGCAATTTTTTCATTATTCCGTCTAATGCTTACCTTGCCTTCGCTACTATAAAATATTGCAAGATCTGCCTGTGTCTTTTGAAAAACTTCTTCTGAGAACAAACTAGTTTGTATGAAAGGCGAAGATTGCACGAATACGACCCTTATGTCTTTCAACTGTTTAATTTGCATTGTAGAAAGTACTTGTTGCTTTGCACTGTCACGCAACAGTACATAGCTATTATATTGGTTTTGCATTTCAATATCCCATAAAATTCCTGTAGCAGATTTTTGTGCAAGGTCTGAAAGCCTGTCATAGAAGTTCGAAAAATTATGATAATATCTAATAAGCTCAGAAATTGGAGTTAAATATTGGTCCTTTGTAAAAAAATCAGTTGTATGAGCAATGCTAGCGAGTTTAGCCGCAAAATCGTTTCCTGGCAAGAATGTTTCATACATCAGGTCAGCAGCACATTTTTGACCAGAACTGTTTATTACTAACCCAACATATGGTTTAAGTGCATCTATCGCTTCCTGTGACCATAAATGATGATCAACCCAGATTGTTTGCCATCCATTCTTCTTTGCGTTGGAAAAGATATTTTTACAGGTATCAACCAGATTATCATTAAGTCCGAGGTCTGAGATGATAAAAATGCCTCCTTCTTTATTAGGTGAAATTGCAGAATAAACAACATCTCCTATCTTTTTAAAATTTTCCATTCCATAGCCGAGAAATATAGTACGAGCTTGAGGGTAACGAATCAAACCAATGGCTGCTGAAAAAAGCCCATCTACATCAGACTCGTGTGAAAAAATAATGGCTCTCATGTTGCAATGGATATATTATTAGACGATTATTAAGACCTTAACTAGCTTTTTAAACATAGGCTGTATAATCCGCTATGATTCTATAAGTACAATAAGCAGAATTGTTGGGTAGAACACGCATGAAAAAGGAACGACCCATCAAAGCCAGCTGTCAGAAAAACAACCGTTATGCTTGGTTCTTGGAGAGCGCTAATAGACATATCCTATCAGCAGCAGCTTTTACAAATCAGAATATATCTTTACTCGGGGTAAAATAGACGATTTCATATAACAACAGTGACGATGGTAGACATGCCTGAGATTGCTACTAAGACTTCAAAGTATTGTAGAGAGTCTCCAAAAATATCTGTCAAGAATAATGCTAAATACTTTGAGTTCTTATCAAAGATAAACTTTCAAAAAGATGACGGTTACAAATATACCATACGTAATCTGCCTGATCGACAAACAGACAAGCAAGAACAAAAGGAAAAGCATCATAATCATAATATAAGAATAAGTAAAAGAATACTATTAGTTGATGATGAGCCTGATCTTTGCATGGTGTACCAAATTGTATTAGAAGATGCTGGCTTTGAATGCATATCATATACGGATTCAGTTAAAGCTCTTCAAGAATTCAGACCTGCATATTATGACTTGATCTTACTAGATATCAAAATGCCCGTACTGAATGGATTTGAGCTTTGTAAGAAGATAATAGAACTTGATAAAAGTGTACATATTATTTTTATAACAGCTTCAGAGGAGTACTATGAGAAGTTTAGAAGTCAACACTTTCCAGAATTAGGTAAGATTAACTATATTCAAAAGCCAATTGGAAATGACGAGCTAGTACAAATAGTAAATATGATAATAGCGAATTCAATAACTATAGACTAAATTTTTATGGTAATTAACATGTAAGTATGTGTTTATCTACTGTTTACTCTGTTATAAGCGATACTAATAATACAATTAATAATTATGCATATTGTTTAATTTGGATAAGAATTTTTCTTCAACCGCAGCAAATTACTTCTTCAACTCTTCAGATGTTTCAGTTTCTGTTTGTATCACAATATATTTTTCTAGCACACTATTTATCACTGTCTTACTTATCTGCACCAACTTTGTAATACATTTTTAGTTGATCTCGTTTCCTTAAAGATTTTGTCTTGTGATGTCAAAGATTTGAAATCTGAAACCATCAGCGGGGAATTATTAAGAACTACTATGCATTTAATACCTGCGTTATTTGCAGCTTGAACTCCTAATGGGGCATTTTCCACTACAATTGTTTGAGATGGTTTTAGGTTCATTCTTCTTAGCGCTATTATAAAAGAGGAAGGATCAGGCTTACCTTTCTCAATGTCATCAGCAGTAATAATTATCTCAAATAACGTTTTACCAAAATTCTTATCGATAATTGCTTCGACATCCTCTTTTGCAGAGCCGCTAACAACCGCTTTAGAACACTCTAAAGAAGCAACGATCTCCTTAGTATCATCATAGGAATCAACACTTGAGATAGTTTTAAAAATTTCATTCTTCTTACTGGTGACTTTTTCTACGAGCGAAGGATTTTTAAATCCTTTTTGTTCAAAAATCGTCTTGACTAAATCACTGCCCCTCATTCCCTCAAGCAGGTAAATCGTTCTTTCATCGACTTTGATGTTTGCTACTTCTCTAAATGCAATCTCCCACGCCTTGTAATGTGCCGGCATTGAATCTACTAGAACACCATCCAAGTCAAAAATAATCCCACTCACCAAATATCGTATATGGAACACCAAAATTTATTTATAAATTAAGCTAATATTTTATTGTGGAATTAATTCCCACTATTATAATAAACGCTAATATGAGCAATAAATGAATGTGCCTATCTATAATCTTCTCGTCGAGATACTAAAACAAGTTATTCAATTTATCAATTTAGAATCTGATGTTTCTATACTTTTAATTCTATTATGTCAAACAAATATATTGTCATTTTAATAGGTTCGATAGCTTAGTAGCATTTATACCAAAAGCAGAAAATGGATATGATTTATTTAAAGTATAAAAAATACACGTATAACATTGTGATTAATATAAATGCAAATTTAATTTCGTACATGCATTAATTACCGGTAGATTTGGCATCTTTTGTTATAATGATGACTTAACGAAGCTTTTCAAGTTCTTTATCGTCACGATAATACTCTGGATTTAATCTGAAGCCTTTTGTCATCTCATATGGTATATCGCTCAGCTTTAGATAATATTCCATCTTTTTTTTCTTTAGCTGCTTTGAAAGCCATAATACAAACTGTTGCTCTATCATATTGCCTTCTTCCTTCTCTATGTCAGGGTAGATATCAAGTAACTGTTCTATAAAATTCGGATCAAAGTAAATCTGAAAGAAATCCCAACCCATCGCACTACCTGTAGAAGAGCATTCACATTCGCTCTTTGTGTGAGCACCCCATTCCAGCTCGCCTATAAATTCCATTATTTTTTGTCTTTCCTTTTCAAAATGAAGACATGAGCCCGAAATTACTATCATGGGTGCCTTTTGAGCAAATTTTCTTTTCAACTCGATCGAATGTTAAATTGTCGTTATTAAATATAAAAGTAGTGTTATAACTTGACTAGGTGCCTAACTAGCTAGGTATCGTTGAAGGATGTTATTGGTTCTCTCTATTCCTAGATCGAGTATGTAGTTTCCAATTCTAGGACCTCTATCTGAGTTTATGAGCATCTTATATAGCAGAGTAAAGAGCTCTTTAGGTTCCATTCCATTATTTCTAGCTATATCGTATACTTTGGATTGAAGGGCTTTAGGTGATTCAGGTTTCTGTTCATAGCCTATAAAGGCACTCATGGTTTGAATTAAATCCAAAATTGCCTTTTTGTAGGTATCTTTCATCTCGATCTCAAATTTTTCCTCTTCTAAGAAATCTTCAGACCAATTATATGCAAGCTCGATTTTTCTTGTTAGATTGTCAGTTTTAGTCGTTGTCAATCCATATTTTCTTAACCTCTCATATATTTTCTCAATTTTCTTTTCGTCGCCAGAAAATAAAGAAGCTTGCTGTACGAGAATTCTATACGGTACGTGTACATCAGACTCAACTGGCGGTTTTAGATGATTGATAAATTCATACACTCCTTTTATTTTTATCGCTTTTGCATGGTTATTTTCTTTGATCTTTCCAAAATACACATCTTCATAAATATCATATTCATCCATCAATATTGGTATGTCATCAATTCCAATATGTCTTGTGCCTGTTATGCGCTTGAATAGTAATAGTAAAATAGACTGTGGAGTGCCGTATCTCAACCATGTTTGAGGAGTAAGTACATTGCCTGCAGATTTGCTTATCTTTTTGCCTTCCTTGTCTAGAAACATTTCGTATTTTATGTGCAACGGATGAGCGTAATCTAGAATTTCATTTGCGACCCAATCATTAATGCGCACAGAGTCCATTATATCTTTGCCATAGGCCTCAAACCGAATATCAAAAGCTTGCCACCTTGCAGCAAATTCCACCTTCCATGCTAGTTTTCCGTGTCCATTCCTTATATCTACTGCTCCATTGTGCCCGCATCCTTTGAGATCTTTATCACCAATTCTACTTCCTGTGCATGAATAAAGTACCTTTTTTTCATCAGGTAAATATCTCTCTGCTTTTGCTACATACATTTTACCGCAATTTTGACATATGGGAAAATATGGTAAAACATCCTTATACTTCTCCTGGCCCACTAAGGCAGTTATTTTATGACCTAGGCGGCTGCTGTTTTTTAATATGGTATCTATTTGATTTACGAGTGCTCCTTTGTTATAAGCATCTGCTCCACTTTGAAAATAATATTTTACACCAATCTTATCTAGCCCATCTAATAATAATTTGCTCATGTGAGCACTATATGATGCATGACATTCGCCAAAGGGATCAGGAATGTTTGAAACTGGTTCGGCTATGTGTTCTTTGAGCCATTCTGGCAAACCTGCTGGGACCTTTCTCAATCCATCCATATCATCAGAATACGCGATCAATTCTGCTTCGTATCCAAAGTTTTTGAGAGCTAGTGCTATTCCATATGCCCTAATTGCATCACCCATGCTACCTATATGAGGAATTCCTGAAGCTCCTAGGCCACTTTCTACCCTTATTATCTCTAATCTTCGTCCTAGATTCCTCTCACGTTGTATCAGATTATGAGCTACTTTATCAATCCACGTCCCTTTACCTATTATATCGTCTTCCATTGAAATGTCTTTAAAGTCATTTTTGTACCAGCGATTATTTATATCAAGGTGTGGACATTATGCATTGCAAAAGATGGTACCGCTGTTACTACAGGTTTGAAATGTACATATATTAAATATAGAATTTGAAATACAGCTTTGCAAAAACAAAAAGTTGCTTTTATGTATGATTATTTTCTTCAATAATTCATGTCAACGATAGCATCACTTGCGAATATTTTAGCTGTGTGTATAATTCTTGTCCCAACTTTCGTAATATCGATAGGATATGGAATTAACTCCAGAATAAAAAGCCATAATGTAACCTAATAAACCATTATCAAAGCTCATCCTGTTAATATAACTGAGTCAAAGATATATACTGCTACTGCGTCATTATCAAATCAAAGATATCTCTCCTACCTTTGTTTCATTTGCTACTGCTTTTGCCACCATTGTCTTTCCTGTTCCCGGTGCGCCGTGAAGGTAATAGATACGAGTTATCTTTACGTTATGCTTATAGCAGCTTACTTACATAAGGTCCATTGTTGGCGTATCCTAGTTTTTTGTAATACTCTCTAGTTCCTACTGCGCTTATAACAGATAATTTATGTACTCCGAACTCCTCCTTTGTAATTTTCTCTGCTTCCTCCATCAATCGGATGCCATATCCCTTGTGCTGAGAGGATTCTTTGTCGCTAGCTTTTCCTACACTTAACATTTGACCGTATACATGCAGTTCTCTTACAATCGCCGCGCAGGAAGAATCACTGCAGTAATCCTTAAGCTCTATTCTACAATTATCCATAATTTTGCGTAATCGCAAAAAACCCAGAATAGTTAGCTCATCGATACTTTCAATGGATAAAAATACCTCAAGACCATTTGAAGCTAAATAATCAATTCTATTCATCTTTATTTCCTTGTCAGAAAGATATCTTCTTTGTAAACCTGCCTCTCTGCATCTTATGCACTTGCATCTTAAGCCCATTCTATGCATTTTTTTTAGAACCACCTGCCTAAGATTGCCAATCTTGGGACCAGCTATGATATCTATAGGTTCTATTTCACGTTGAATTCGCATTATCCTTACCCATGATGGTACAGCTTTTTTTACTTCAAACAAAACATGCATTAGATCATTATCTGAATAAGGTTGATATTTTCCCTGCATGTATAGCTTATACAAGCCAGTGTGTTTAACAACGAGTGTCGGGTAAATCTTTAACATGTCCGGTTTGAATTTAGAATCCTGAAATAATGTTTGAAAATCTTCTATGTCCTTTTCTGGAGATGAGTTAGGGAGACCCGGCATCATATGTGCAACGATTTTATATCCTGCATCGCGAGCCATTTGAAAAGATTCTATTACATCTTTTAAAGTGTGTCCACGATTAACAGCCTTGTAAACCTCATCACGTAAGGATTGAACTCCTATTTCTATACGTGTAACACCTAATTCAAGCATTATATCAATTTGCTTTTGCTTACAGTAGTCTGGTTTTGTTTCTACGGTAAATCCAACACACCTATTTTTTGCGGTTTGATTATTAATAATAGCCTCTTGTAAACTTGCAGAAGGCTCTGTTTCATTGAGAGCATCAAAGCACAATTTTGAAAAATCCTTCTGATACTGTACAGGCATAAACGGAAAGGTACCTCCAACTACTACAATCTCTACTTTGCCAGTGTCATGTCCTCTTGCACGTAATTGAAACAGCATAGATCGGACCTGTCTATATGGATCATAGTTATATTTTTGAGCAGATCTTGAAGAAGGTTCAGTTCCTATGTAGCTTAGCGGAGTATTGAATTCGATTCCACCTGGACAGTATATACATCTGCCTTGTGGACACTCAAATGGTTTGGGCATTATTGTAATTACTACTATGCCAGAGGCAGTCTTTGTGGGCCTGACCATTAAGACTTTCCTATAATGACTATTATCAGGAAGATATTCAATTATGCTTTCATTTTTTGGTAAAGTAGAAAGATGATATTTTGATGCTATATCCTTTACAATTTTAGAAATCTCCTTGACTGACAGATCCTCTTGCTCCTGAATTTGTTTAGCAACAGATTTACAGGCTAAGGTGTAGTTATAGTCTGCTTGTGAAGATATCTCAGCAGTTTTTTGATCCATTAGCGACGTTTTTGAAAGGAGGAGAATCAACAAATATTAATTTTTGTATATTTTGATATTTAGTCATTATATTTGCTTATGGATACTAATGTAGTTATTGATGATATCATAAGGCAAAACTAATGTGAAAAGTAAAACAAAGAAACAACCCTGACAACGATATGGAAAATTACAAATAAAAGAACCAGACAACTTAATGTCCCATATTGGCCCGCGAATTATCCCAATTATACTTCGTAATTGCTATAGGAATAGAATATGCTCACCGACTCTCTGGTCAGAATACTATTTCTGTCCATGACTAAAAATAAGAATGTTATTTCTGTATACTTTTGGGATATGATCAGTCTAAGAAAAAAACCAGTTATCTTTTAATTTTTCCTATAGTATCTCGTTTCTTCCATCTATCTTGGCAATGACCCTTCCGCATTTATTCTTCATTTTATCTGGTATTATTCCTATTTGAGTACAAGTCATATTATATTTTTCGAATATGCTAATTACAGGATCAATATAGCGTCTTTGAAGTATTATGCAAAATCCTATTCCCATATTGAATGTCCTGTACATTTCTTTTGTTTCAATATGTCCGTCTACTTGTATCTGTTTGAATATACCCTGACTATCAGGTAAATTATCAAGTTTATAATCCACGTTCATATTCAGACGAGTCAGTTTTGCAAAAGACCCACCGGTGATATGGGCAAAACCATGAATCGGAATATCTTCTTGTTTCAGTATATGCATAACTGGTTTCTTGTAGATTATTGTAGGTTCAATCAACTCTTCTCCGACTGTATGAGTAAGAAAAGGTGCCGTATCTTCCACAGAATATTTTGAGAGCAGAACTTTACGAGCAAGTGTATATCCATTTGAATGTAACCCACTGCTTTCTACTCCCAAAATTATATCGCCAGTTTTGATTTTATCACCCAATATCAGATTGGGCTTTTCAGTAACTCCAAGCACTGTACCAGCTAGGTCGAATGCATTTTCACTTGTATCACTAATTAGATCAGTCAATACTGCAGTCTCTCCTCCAATTATTGCAATATCTGATTGTTTTGCCCCTTTGACCAGACCTTTCATAATCTTCCTTACAAGATGATCGTTAACAGATTTCAATGCGATATAATCTATAAACGCGAGTGGCTGTGCACCAACACAAATGATGTCATTAACATTCATGGCAATACAATCGATTCCTACGCTATCAAAGCGTCCCATTAATTGAGCTACTATTAACTTTGTTCCCACCCCATCAGAATGTAACGCAAGGACTTTTGAACCAATATCTACTAGTCCTGCATAATGTCCAAAACCTGAAATAACCTTACCTAAAACAGGGAATGAATGGGTAGGAGAAATGATATCGCCAATTGATTTTTGGGCTCGACGGATCTTTTTCAGATCAATTCCTACACGATTGTAGGTCATCTTATTATTTGATTTCAAATCGAAGGCGATTATTAAAAAGTCCTAATTCTAATAAATGTTGCATGATAAGAAGGAATATGATTGATCCAGATGAATTAATTTGTACTGATACACATAACTTCAAGGTAGATGCTATGATATAAGACCATATTTACTGGAGATGCATTCATTAGTGGAATCAGCAGTTTACCTACACCGCACGTTTTTCCAAAGAAAATTCACATTATTTGTATTAAGTACAATTGTGAGTATACTATAATATAGTATGAGACACAGGCCTATATACTGATTTTAAATTTAAGAAATAAGACATTCGTATTATTCTATTATGTTAGTAAAATGTGGCAACTAGATTCTGGTTCAGTTAAGACTTTAGTGGTAAATATGAAACTTCCATGACCACAACAATAATGACAGCAGGATAGTCACAAGATATTATAATAGAAAAAATGCAACATTCATTGTTAGTTAGTTGCTCTTCCAATTTACATCTATCCATCTGTCAATATGTCGTTTCTGATTTTGTAATACCACTATCCTTGAAATCTTGCTCTCATCCATTATAGAAAATCCGGGTATTTTCTCGCATAAATCATTTGAAAATCTTTGGATTTCGCCCATATCTACCATATTATATTCATTCAGTCGTTTTGTTGACATTCCTATATGCATATAGGATTTTAATTCGATAAAATGTGGATTACCTTGCAACATCATTTCAGCGAATTCATTGACAAACTGGATGCTATCATTATAACCTCTGATCAATGTCATTCTCAGAACAGTTCTAGTGTTTATATCCGCAAGGAGGTGTAGGCTTTTCATCCATCTTTCCCATGCATCATTGTGCCGTGGTCGATTAATATGATAAAACATCTTCCGATTTGATGCATTTGTAGATAGGTATAGTTGTGTGGGTAGTGCATCTTCATCAGCCAATTTTTGGAGCATCTGAGGTTCTTGACCATTGGTTACGAGAAAAATTGATTGTGTGGCCTTCAGGCTTTTTAGATATTTGATTAGTTGAGGTAGTTTAGGATACATCGTTGGTTCCCCCGATAATGAAATTGCATAATGAGCAGGTAAAAGAGATTCATCTATCTTTTTCTTGTTATTTCTAGCATCCCCATAGAAACCAACAATTAATTTTCTCCGCTCTTCTATTAAATTTTCAACTATTGCGTCAGGTTCATCCACCAGTTCTGTAGGCATTTCTAATGTGTCATAAAATTCAGTTGGCCTCCAACAATAAACACACCTGTTCTCACAGTTCATAGCAGTCGGAGTCATTTCCATGCATCTGTGAGTCGAGATCCCATAAAACTTGTGCTTATAACAATCACCCTGATCGGCAAAAGATTTCTTTGTCCAGTGACAGAGCTCTACAGCGGAATGGTTGAATACCCCATATTTCGCCTTTCGTAGTTTTGACTTTATTTGCGGTGTTATTTGTATGAGGTTCTCCTGCGCAGAGTGTGAAACATATTCATCAGAGCAGCTCATTTGCTGATTTACGACTACGAATTGAATTTAAACTTTGCACCAAAACAAGGGAATCTTATATAAATAAACAAATAAACAAACACAAACTGAGCATAAATGCTAATGATAATGTTTTTCACGGATCTACCTTTTTGTAAGGATATATATCTCAAAAGCATGGTCGAGCTATTGTTATGATTGATACTGAAGGGATAATGAAGATCGGATTAGAGTTAGCAAACTGGAAAAAATTACCATATGATAGTGCTATTCATGTTAGAGGAAAAAACATAAGGAAAGTTTTGTTGACAATAGATGTTACTGTTGGAAGTCTTATATTGGCAAAAAGCATGCAATGCGATGCGGTAGTCGGGCACCATCCGATAGGTATTGCCGCTCTTAAGTTTCACAGGGTCTTTGATAGACATATTGATTATATGATAAGTCACAATATCCCAAAGGAAATCGCCGAACATGCTGTAATGAAATTGAAAGCAAAGACTGAGCTAAGATCCCACGCGAGTATCTATAACGATGTAGTAAGTGCTGCCAAAATACTGAAAATGCCCCTCCTTAATATTCATCAGCCATGCGATGAATACATGAGAAAAGTGATTCTTAGCAAGATAAATTCTGCAAGGATAACATACGTTGGAGATATTGTAAGGTGTATTGAGGAACTGCCTGAGTTCAAAAATGCAGCTACAAGAGTAAAAGTTAGATATGGAAGTGCAAAAAATCTAGCTGGCCGCTGGGCTCTTGTAGTGGCAGCAGGGACGAACGGTGGATCTCCCATAGCCAAGGCATATTTTGATTACGGTGTCCGCACTGTAATCTATCTACACATAGACCATACTGACTTAACTAAACTATATGAAGAAAAACTTAAAGGTAATCTGATTGTTCTGGGTCATCTAGCAGGCGATTCAATAGGACTAAACGCTTTGGCTGATAAACTAGAGAATAAAAAAATCAATGTCGTAAAGTTGGGGATCATACATAATACAAGATAGATTGCATTGGAACTACGTGTCCATTTCGATTAAGTATAAAGCAATTACGAAGTCTATTATATAGATCGTTATGATCTTAAATGGATTCATCAAATACTTGTAATTGCCCAAGTACATAGTTATCGTGTATGTGGCATCGAGTTATATAACTGAACAACTTACATAATGTGACTAACTCCACTTATAAACAATGATTTCTGGCATAATTTCCACTAAAATTAGGCGTTTCTATATAACGGCACCTGGATTGAATATTCTATAATGTCAGAACGCCGAGAATAATGGGTTTTTAACTATGGAGGGCTAATAAATATGCCTAAATTCCCACATGAGATCTAGATCCCATGTGAAATCAGTTAGCCATTCTTAGTCGTGTAACAAATAATGATTATATAGTCCGTAGCCTGTACTTTAGAAATAGAATGTCGTTATTTATCCCAGATCTCCCTTTAAATGAACGTACCTACTCTCTAGTCCTAGAGTTTTACAATCAAATATCTTTCCATTAAGCCTGCGTATCTCTCCTACTATCGCATTAAATATTTTGTCATATCTGGATTGCACCTCATCTAAATTTCTCCCTTTTGAAACAATTTGTAATCTTAATTTTGGTTTATTATTTTTACAAGTAAACGCGATTGGATGGGTTTTCAAATAAATTAAATCGGGCGAATTTGATTGAACTATCCTCGAAACTATTGGTGCAAGCATTGCTTCACTAACATCTGTTACTTCATGGGTTGTTTCAATAAAATGGAATTCACCAATCATTTTCTTTATCTTTGGGAGCATGCTTTCTAGGAATATTGCCTTCATCTCCTTTGGTACTCCTGGAAGGCAGCATATCATTCTATTGGAACTATCTGCAGCAATGGAAGATGAAGAGAAGATGGATGTACTACCTTTAGTACCTTCTTTTGAAGCTTCCATCAATATTGATGGAGCGCTGCCTACAGGATTCTGAATTGGAATCGATCCCTTTGGAATTCTAGCCATCTTTAACCTTGTTTTATCTAGCCTATGATTTGATGAATATCTTGAATAACTCTTCTTCAGCATTTCTATGGCGGTCTTATCAAGTACAAGATCAATTTGTAACGCAAGAGCAAGACCTTCTAGGGTCTTATCATCATAAGTAGGACCAAGACCACCACAAATAATAAGCCAGTTGGACTCTCTAACGAGCGACTCTTTTATCGCCATAGATATATCATTTACATCGTCTTCGGCTACAATAATTCTTTTTACAAAACCACCAGCTTGTGTGATTATTTTTGAGAGCCAATAGGCGTTTGTATTAATAATTGTACCCGAAAGTATCTCATTTCCTATGCATAATATCTCAAAAGTAATAGTCATTGCTAGTGATCATGTGCAGTAGTTTTTTTTAGATCAAATCGCATTAGCTTGTACTATAGGGTCCTTAGATGACACGCAAATATGCAGTGCAATTTGGCAAACATAGTCACTTTCAATTAATTGGGTAATTTCTCTAATCTTTTGCACTCTCCGACTACAGTCTCATAAGTCGATAATGGAACTATCTTTATCATGTTGAACTTCGCCCATGTTGATTCAGTCATAAAGGTTTGTATAGAATGCGCACTTTGTGCTTCTACTATCCACACAAATGTATGTTCCAACCCAGAATGATAACGTTGAAGTATGCGTGTATTATTCTTATCGGCAATTTTATCAATTTCTTCAGCCATTTTTATGACTAATTTTCTATTCTCAGCGTTGTTTAGTGGACAACTCTCTACAGAATGAATTCCAAATATACCGTATAGTGACATGAATTTATTACAATCATATTCTTTATATAGATATTAATAACAATTGTCCACAGAACATTTGTTTGTTTTTATGGGTTAGCTATATGATATAACTTCTATAAGGAACACTCTGAAATCTATCAAAAAAACTATATTAATCCAGTTATCTAAATTAACGAATTTTCGGCTTTCAAAGTGGATAATCAGTAGCAGCATTGATAAATAATACTAATGGCATAATTCATGCAGGCTATTAATACTAGATTTTGAGTATGATTGTGTCTGTATGCATGGTTAGGATTTCGACCCTCTTGACAAACAATATGATTTCGTGGACATGTACAATTATATATACAGTTACTCACTCAGAATTACTAAGTGGCCTTCGTAGTATAGCCTGGTTAGTATAGGCGGCTGTGGATGAGATGTCATTAAACTAGATATCAATAGAAACCGCTTGAGGAGGGTTCAAATCCCTCCGAAGGCCCTTCGTAAAATAAGTTGCTCCTTCTGATTTCTGAGCATCAAGAAAATATAGCAGTTAACGTCATTGGACTGCATTAATCATAAAAAGCTATAATTGTTCAACCATTACCTGAGGTCATGAAGCTGCCAACATATCTAATCATAGTACGTTTAGCTCAGCCTTTTCGAACTCTTGCGCCAATATGTTGAACCGCTATGTCCGATAAACCATTCAGAATAGTGCTAATTATTTGCCCATTCTATTAATCCCCTATGATAAAAGCTACAGCACACTGTTTTTCTATAACTTATTTTTATCAATAGTGTTGGTCTTCAAATTTAAAATTTGAAGAGAAAAAGCGTTTAGAGATTCACAATCAGGTGCATGGTAGGAACCCAAAGTAACAGAATATGGTAGTCCCGAATTTAGTCAAGATTGATTAGGAGGCTGGCCTTATCTTTTAATTATAGCCAGATGGTAATTTTAGCTGTCTTAATAGTAAGGCGAGTGACAGTGACACATTATTTGGAAGTGGTTATAGCTATTTTATAGTGCTATTTTCAATATGTAGTAATAATATGTATGACTCAGTATTTTATATGATACATGGTATATATTGTGATTCATTTATTTGCGGACTTGGACTGTGTTAGCGGCAACAGATATTTAAATAGGTCTTTTGAGGTCATTACTATGCCATAGTAATCCCTAACATTCTCGAGTGTAGACTCATAGTGCTTCTTGTTACTAGATGCAGTTGCATCTGAAACAAGTATTATATCATATCCAACATTAAATGCTTCTCGCAATGACGTCTCAACACAGATTGAGGTATCTACACCACAAAAGATTAACGTATCTATCCCAATACTCCTCAACCAGACTCCTGTTTCTGTATCGTGAAAGGCTGAATCCCTTCTCTTTATAACTATGTGATCATTTTCATGCGGTTTGATATCATCTACTATATCTGCATCCCACGTTCCTCTGATGCATATTGGTCTCTTCTTTATACGCTCCTCCCTGGATTTGGGCAAGATCTTGTGAGTTCTTGTCAACAGATCTATACCTGAGGCCTCTCTTACAGCTTGTGTATAAAAAATTGGAACTGCTGCATCTCTACACATAGTAATTAGATCACGAATTCTTGGAATGACTTCTCTATAGTGTGAAACATCCATTCCCAATATGTCATATGAACCGCCCTTGCTTACAAAACCGTTCTGGACGTCTATTACCATTAGTGCAGGACTGATCTCATAGTCATTTAGTTTCATCAGAATGTCTAATGTTTTATAATAGTTTATAATAATATTGAGCTCTTCAACTAACTACTAAGATAGCTACAATGGCTATTGGAATGTGACCGTGAATGACCAAACAGAATCAGTAAAAATTATTCTAGAATGTAAAATGCGAATGCTATTTTTAACAATAATGACAATACAATAGCATATCTTTTTCTTTAATGTTGCATATGCTAGTAATACCATGTTCAAAGATCCAGTATGTAATATGATGGTTGACGAAAAGAAAGCGCAGCACATATCTGAAGTAAATGGACAAAAAGTCTATTTGTGTTCGTCAAACTGCAAAAGTGAGTTTGAGCAGAACCCAAGTAAATATGGACATTAGGTCGTGCTTAACCGATTGTGTGCTTAGACAATACTATTTGGTTTTACAAATCCACAATCTTTCTATCAATCTCTAAAGTTTTCACGATATGCATTATCATCAGTAAACCTATCCGCTTTATTCTGATCATCTTCAAAATATTCGCTATATGTATCAGTGAATCTCTCTTGTTCACAAGCAGTGTCAGTTTGGTACTCCTCTTCATCTCATAATTCTTCTTCTTGATTACTTTCATTATCTTCCTTTCATATAAATTCCCATAGGAAGATTGTTGCTGACATACCTATATTATCAAATAAACTAATTGGTAGCCTACGTCATGTTGGCATTCCTAAATTCTACGCGCGTAGAGTTCCATTTTGTCATATTCATCTTTATTTCTGCAATTACATAGCCCTTCCAACATTTATGGAGAGCTCCTGATACCTGGCTCTCAAAATAAAATGAATTTAACAATTTTGACCTCTTTGTATTAACCATGTAACCATGTTTTTTCCTTGATTTGAGGAAGGTATGAAGAGCGAACATATCAAACGAAAAGCGATATTTCATTGTGGATATTTTTGCTTGAGAGTTGGTACTTCATTGGTTTTTGGAGTTTAAAAATTTTGTCTCACGGATAATGTGGTGATAAGTATGTAGGTAGAATTTCTGATTGAATGTAAGACCTTACTCTACATTCACTCGATACTGTCTTGAATTTTCTCGAGGTTGCGTTGTCTCTCCTGCTGTCATATTATGTGTCCCAATCCTTGCCTGGTGGCTTGAGTCCACACTTTTCTATCTTCGCTTGGTTACGATAATCATGACTAAGTGCATGTCTGAGTACCATGAAGCGCTCATAAAGATCTTTGTTAGCTATGGGTAATAGCATAGGTAGTTACATTCCTCTGAATGATTATTACTATCAGTAAACTACGAAATGACCGAAATTGTGTTATTTCTAGGAATAAGGCACTTTTTCATCAGCGTTTTTGCCATTTGACTGTCCAGCTAGGTTTTTTCATGGGATTTATATTCTGCAATTTTTGTTAACTAAATTATCGCTATTTGCATTGTCAAATACTGTCGAATTTTCCCTATCTTTATAAGTGTCGTCTTTCCAGGTTTTCGGCACCATAGTGAGAAGGCGTATTTGTTGCGTCACTATCTTCTGTATAGGCTGTTTTCCGTCTTACGTCATAGATTGACTATAAGATTCGTATACAACATTGCCAGCGCTATTGTCGCAACCAATGCGTAGATTTTCTTTCCAGCCAAACCAGATATCATTACCTTCTCCATAATCCCCATCTTCTGCTTTTGGCTTTAAAATCTATTTCTGATACAATTAAACTTTAATCTTTCGAGTGGTCAGATTTGTTACGATTTGTTGGAAATGATGAATAAAACTATCTATAGAGTACCTTCTTACTGAATCGCTGATAAGCATTCTTTCTGAATTAGGTGCGTTCAAAGCAGATGAAATTGCCTTAACTCCTTCCCCAAATGTGTGAAATTGGTATTTTAGAGGTACAAATTCTGTGTGTCCTCCAATGTTTGGTACTACAGGGATTAGGCCTGCGCTCATCGCTTCTACAGTAGATATGCCAAAAGGCTCTCCTAGCAGAGGATGAAAGTACACTTTGGATTCCCGCATCAAATTAAGCAATCTACTGAAACTTACATTCACTTCAAAAGTTACGTAATCTGCTAAATTATATCGTTCTACCAAGTGCTTCAAGTACAAGTAATACCCATCTCTTTTTGGAGGGATATTTCCGACAATTTTCATCTCTGTTCCAACCTTGTACTGCTTCAGTAACTTTGCGAGTTTAATTGCATTTTCAATCTTCTTGGTTGGATGGAACCTGGATATGACTAAAATGGCGTCTTTATTATTCCTGGCATGAGATGAAAAAAGTGCCGCCTTTCTAAAAAGAGTCACATCCACAGGCGGACTAAGCACTATAGAATCTATTCCAAAGGCTCTTAATATTACCCTACGACTAAATTCTGAATTGGAAATTACAGTAGAGCTTCTCAGCATATTCGCATAGGCCATGTTAACAAAGTCATAATATTTTGTACTCTGATTAGTATGATTGATTGAGGATAAGATCCTACCATTTAGAAACCTACAATATTCTGGATCCTCTGACTCGATCAGGTATTTTGCAAGTGGAAAATGACAGTATGTAATAGAGTTATTTTTTGAAAAATAAGGGAGAAAATAAGGAAGCATGTCCCCATGAGTATTTATGGTGAGGTCATAGTGCTTGTTTATTTCTGCTACGCCTATGGAATCAGTTATTGTTATTCTCTTAATTTTTTTAATAGCAGAGGTGGCAATCTCACCATATGCACTCTCTAGTTTAGAAATGTTAGGCTCCTCAAATGTCGTAAGATCAATATCTATGCCAATTTCTGATAGCGCCTGAATTACTGCAACTGCTAAACGTTCACTCCCTCCTCGAGGATTTAAACTAATGTGAACAATGTTAGCTATCAAATAGAATGCCTACTTAAACTATTGCACAGTATAGGTAATTAAGTTTATATCTCGTGAATAATGGACTGTTGTCGTATTTAGGAGTACAATATATTCCAGTCCTGCCAGTCAGTTGCTGTTGGCATCGAACAAAGACTCTATCATACCAGAATATCAACACAATCAATTCTTCATAATTAAACACATGGTATAAATCATGGTACTTATCATGACATGTTATTTGACGAGGCAATTGCAGAGAATTGGACCGGTTAAGCTAAGAAAAAACAAGCTGAGAAAGCAATATTCTTTATGGAATGATATCCCATCATTAGGCAGAGAAGCGATGATTGCTACCATTGAGAACGAATCTGAACTCATTAAAGAGTTAAAACGCGAAAATAACCAAGAATACGACAAGTTGCATTTCTTCAAATGTGCTAGGCAATTGAATAGCTCCGAACAAGAGGTTTAAACGATTGTCGATATAATGATTTCCTGCTGCAATTTGACTGCTACAAGAAGGTCAATATCCATCTTTGTATTCTTATGTAGGTTTTCTACTGTCTAACTTCTAGATGCTCATACTGCTAATTGTTGACATGATAGATCTCTATAATTGCCATTATGTTTGCGTCAGAGGATAGAACTAAACCGCATTTAAAGATGAATTAATCAGTGACAATTTATAAGCTTATATCGTAGTATAAGATACAGTTTGAGTCAAAGTGAACTTTTTGGCAAGGAAGCAGAGCTTTATCACCATCTTCCCAATGGCAGAATAAAGTGCACTGCTTGTGCTCGCTTATGCGAAATCCCGGAAGGCAAAATTGGTCTTTGCGGTATAAGAGGTGTAATGAATAAAAGATTACAATTATTTGTTTATGGAAAAGTTATCGCTGGTAATTTAGATCCAATAGAGAAAAAGCCAGTAACTCATTATAGACCTGGTACATCTATCTTCTCAATTGCCACAACAGGATGCAATTGGCTATGCAAATATTGTCAGAATTATGACATTTCCCAGCGACGCAAAATAGAAGGTACCGAGATGACACCAAAAGAAGTCGTAGATATGGCAATAAGGTATGGTGCACATGGAATTGCATATACATACAATGAACCTTCTATTTTTATTGAATTTGCAAAAGACTGTGGAATTGAAGCCCACAAAAGAGATATCTTTAATATTTTTGTTTCAAATGGCTATGATACCGCTGATTCAGTTGCTATGATGAGCAAGTTTTTAGACTGTATAACAGTGGATTTTAAAGGTAGCGGTAAACAAGAGTTTGTGAGACAATACATAGGAATTCCAAATGCCGATCCTATCTTCGAATCATTAAAGGAAATTAGGGATAAGACTAAAATTCATGTAGAAATAACCGATCTAATAGTTCCTAAAGTTGGTGATGATTTACAAGTTGCAAGAAAATTATGCAAATTCGTTTATGATGAGCTAGGACCAGATACTCCAATTCATTTTTTAAGATTCCATCCAGATTATAAAATGATGGAATTCGACAATACTCCAATTGAAACCTTGGAAAGGCATCATGCTGTTGCAAAAGAAGAGGGTTTAAAGTATGCGTATATTGGAAATGTCCCGGGACATAGATTAGAACATACTTACTGTCCCGAATGTAATAGCGTTGCAATAGAGCGGTATGGATTTAGTATAAATTCTTGGAACCTAGACCAAAACAATTGCTGCAAAAAGTGCGGCTATCCTATTTCTATAATAGGAAGACTTACCAATCGCAGAAAGACAAGATTTCAATTTATTTAAGAATATATATCCGCCCAAATGTTTATTTTTATTTTATTCATCTCTTCAATTAGAACTAGAATTCTAAATAGTGTCAAGTAAATTGTGAGATAGTAAGTAAATGGGCAATAGCTACAAATGGCATCAGAGAAGTTTAAACCACCAAGAAATAAACCAGACACGGTAGTTAGGAGAGCGCTTTCTCTTATTATGGAATTATAATCTCTAATAATATCATCTTTTATGTCATTATTTTCTCTTTCTTTTTCTTTCATATGCAGTTTGGCAACAGTATATTTTTCTTCAAAAAGCTTGTTACAACGCTGGCCTTTCAGAACTGATTTTGTTGCAAAGATAAACAGCGGATAGACCTCATCTCTGCTATCATATTGGTAAAAAAATAATCGCATGCAGCAGAGAACAATTACAGTTGTAAATATTGCAAAAAAACCTAAAGTTTCGGAGAAACTACGGCTTATTATATAGAGGAGAACCCAGATCTACTTTAATAAGAGTATTTGTTGACCTAACGGGATATTTAAATTTGATTGATATAATCTTTATAGGTAGCAGCTGATAGATGCTATAATGATTGATTGTGGCAACAGTTTCGATAGGTGACCTTATGACAGAAAAGCTCAAGACGATTGAATCATCCGACACGGCACAAGAAGCATCAAAGAAAATGAGGGATAATAACATAAGTTCACTGGTAGTAGTTGATAAAAAGGATAATAAGAAACCTATTGGTATAGTGACGGAACGTGATCTAGTAAGAAAGGTATGTGTTAATGATGCGAGTAGTAGCCAAATACTGATAAAAAATATAATGTCTTCTCCCTTAATCACTATTGATTCTAGATCTTCTGTTGAAGTTGCTGCTGATATCATGACCCAAAATAAAGTAAGACATTTACTTGTTGTAGAAGAGAATGCTAATATTACTAATAGTGACGATGACGACTATAATATAACCAGACCATTAGGTATAATCACACCTAGTGACTTTGTTGGCTATCTCAAAGAAAATTTGGATATGGATGACGTAAACGCCAAGATATTAGAATCATTAAAAGAGCAAGGAGGAGGCAAAGGAGAGCAGGCGGTAGAAGAACTAGAACAGCAAGGAGACCTGCAAGAACGTTCACAAACAGGCGGAGAAAAATATGAAAGTGAAAAACCTAGACAGGGTTAAATAATATGCTGATTTAGCGGCAAATATATTTTTGTTCAGATGTTATTTAAGCTATTGGACTTATGGGATTAGATCTTATACGAAGATAATGTATCGAGAATACACTTCTATCAAATTAAAAGAAATACTCAGATCGGCAGTCTCAAATTTTTAGTCGCAATATATTTTGCTGTAACACTTTTGTGGCAGGTATAGCATAGAGTTCTAAGATTGTCAGGATTATGAAAAAATTCTAATATCGCATTAATTTTGTTCTCGAGTGTATCAAATTGATAGCCAAGTTGCTTATACAAAGATCTAGGTATGATGTGATCACATTCTAGTTTGTTAGATCGTGCAAACCTTCTTCTGTATGTGTAAGGAAATCTTCTCTTGCAAATCTGGCACGAATAGTTATCACGCTTGAATATATCTGATCTTATGCGATCCCAGTAGAAATTATGGTAATACCAGTGTTCAAACTCTTTGTTGCATACTTTAGAACAGTATTTTTTATATGGTAATTTTGGATAGTTGTTACAACTTGGATTCCTACACAGCAGTTTTCCATTATCGTCATATTTATCAAACTCTTGGATATATACTATAAATTTCTGGTTCTTAACCAATTTGTTAACCATACAAAGTATGCAACCTATCTTATTGAAGAATCACCTAAAAATTCTTTACTTTTGTGATGTAGTTTTTATATTTCTAACATTACATACCGTGTATTTATAGTCTGGTTGAAGGGCCAAACTTTGATCCTAAAGCATTGATTAAGGCGTGTTCTTTGGCTCACATATGAAATGATTAATTTATGTTTATTAAACAAATGCAAGAAATATTTGTCAAGCTACTACCTGGGAATACAAATAATATTAATTCCATCCCAAAAGAGCTTTAATCCCGATAACGATAACATGA
The DNA here is from genome assembly GCA_035252175.1 of Nitrososphaeraceae archaeon. Taxonomy (GTDB): domain Archaea; phylum Thermoproteota; class Nitrososphaeria; order Nitrososphaerales; family Nitrososphaeraceae; genus JAFAQB01. The sequence goes on along the minus strand of DATFDI010000161.1, from coordinate 40,276 downwards.
GTCTAACAAATAATGCTCATAACGATAAATGATCTATTATGATTTTCGTCCTTCGCTGAAATGTAGAGTTACTAGCTTTCTGCTGCGAATGACCTATACAGGACAGCAGGTATAGCTATTAACAGCCGAGAGAATAATACCGATAGTATAAAGCCATGAATAGTAAATAGAGGCCGTAGTTTTTTATATAGCCATATAACCAATAAAAGGGTAAGACTATAGAATGAGCAATACTAATGCCTCGGAAGAAAACGTAGAATCCCCTTCTTCTTATGGAAATGAAGCTTATAAAGAACATCGAATACAAGAGAAAAAGAAACGGCGCAGACAAGAAGGCGACTATTCTTTAGAACCAAATGACGTTAAATGACCTGCAACATAATGCCCATGCAAGTACTTTGTAATATCCCTGAGCAAGAGCTTTCCATACTAGTTCGATGGTAAAATTTCGCCACTCATTTATTCTATAACGATAACAAATAGCGTAAAGTAGAAATACATAAAGTTAGCGTATGAATAATTCATGGTCTACAAGTACATTGACATAGTTGGAACCTCAAATACGAACATTACTGATGCGGTTAACAATGCGTTTCGCGAAGCTTCAACGACAGTTAAGAATATAAAGTGGGGAGAGATGGGCCGTGTAACATTCAGAGTAGAAGAAGGTAAGATGATAGAATATCAAGCAGAAGTTAGAATTGGCTTTGAGGTTCAAAGAGATACAGAACGATAGTTACGATTATTTCGCTATACTTGATTAATAATACAGCATCTATTAAGATAATGACTGTTTGTTTATCCTGTGTTTATGGTAACACCTCCGGCATGTGTTTTTGGGAAGCCATTCTTGAATCTAGCACTTCCTATTATCTTTTCTTCAATCGTTCTATATACCTGTCAGAGAATTTCCTCTCTATATACATGGACCATATTGCTATCAAAAAGTTAGAACTCCTCGGAAGGATAATAAATTCCTCAAATGCATTATTAACAGAACTTTTTCTAGTCTAATGCTATTAGTATCTGCATGCAAATATAGTCTTCAATCAATCCTTTGCCACCAAACTATTTATCTAATCGCTAAATTTTGGAGATCCAAGATGGCTGAAGACGATTATATACAATTAGATATCTATTGGTTATACGTCAGGGAGGTAGGTAATGCTAGAGCTTCAAGTTACTTTTTTTTAACACTCCTGCTTTCCTTAATATTTGAAGGTATTCTTAATGCTAGTATGTCTTAATTTGGTTAAAAGAACATGGAAATCTTGGAGATATATAACAGAAAAAGAGACTTTACAAGGACACCCGAACCAATAGGAAGAAATACTAAAGGAAATGCCAAAAAAAGTAAGGAAGTTAGATTTGTGGTGCAGAAACATGATGCAACAAATCTGCATTACGATTTTCGATTGGAGACCAAAAAAGAAGGCGTATTAAAATCCTGGGCAGTGCCTAAGGGTGTTTCTGTAGATCCCAATGTGAAGAGGTTGGCAGTATTGACCGAAGATCACCCTTTAGGTTATTTGCTTTTTGAAGGGATAATTCCAGAAGGAAGTTATGGAGCAGGAACAGTCATTGTTTGGGATACAGGAACATATACCTCGGAACAAGACATTTCTGATCAATTCAAAAATGGTAAAATCATTTTTACGTAACTGCCCCCGAAACGTGATATTATGAGTATTAGTTTTCACGTACGTTATCTAGACCCTAAGCACCAGTAAGTCTAGGCTAGGCTAGGCTAGGCTATGCTATATCTATATTTCCTCGGTTTCTGAATTATGTTGATTCCTTGTAATATTGTTCAATGCCAAAAACTATTCCTATTGTTGCGGCTGATAGTTCGAAGGTTATAAAAAATAAAAACAATAATTCGTTTGCTACTATCATATTCTCATACGACCGCCTTCATCTGGGGAACAAAACCAATAGCACCTACTAACAGCAGATAAAATATCATGAGACACTAGGCCGGCAGGGAGTGAGTGAGCGAGTGATGATAATCTAACTTGTGACCTCAAGTTTAAAAATCTTAATTTTAACCTTCATCTACTCCTATAATTGATTGATTGATTTATGCCACTTAATGATAGAGATATAATACAAGTAGATGCTACCGTTATAGCCGGTGCTCTAATACTTCTAACTCTTACTTTTGCTTTAGGAACACTAAAGGCTAGTGAGTTGGCACAACAAACAATAAGGATAACTCTTGCGATGACGGTAACAGTACCCTTTGCACTATCTGCAATTTTCGTAATTTGGGAGAATATGATGACGAAAGCGACAGACGAAAAACGTAAAGCAAAACTTAGAACCTATGCGTTAGGAACTATGTTTATAGGATTTGCTTTTATTATAATCTTATTTGGATTTTTGATGTCATTTTATACATGTCCTCAATGTTGGAGTAAATAATTAGCAGGTTATATCTCATGCTATAGCCGAACTAGACTTTAGTAACTTCCTTTGGACTACTCTCATAACTTGACCGCCAATATCAATATTATTTTCAGTTGTTAATGGAATTGTAAGATTTATCGGTGTATTATCGCCTTTGCCGCCGCGTCTACTGCTACCTTTACCTTTTCCCTCACCAGAAACGAATTGTTGTACTGTACTAGTAGCACTACTAGCATTATTATCGGCTAATGGACTAACCTTAACAAATTCTGGCTTGCCTCCTTCACCGACTGTGAATTGTGTCGGACTTTTTACGATACCTTCAAAACCTTTTGCTGCAAATACTCTTTGTACTACTGTTCTTTGTACTGTTGTGATTGTAACTGTTTTATCATGTAACGAGTTTATCGCAGATGCTACGGCCCTAACTGCTGCGGCTGCTCTGTTTGCTGAAGATACTATACTGTTTAGAGATGCTATTGCTCTTTGAGCACCGGCACTTATGGCTTGGGCCATCTGTCCGGCGGCTTTATTTGCAATTCCGGGTAATTGGCCTAATGCAGATTGAGCACCGCTATCTATGGCTTTTAGTGATGCTATGGCTCTTTGAGCGCCCGCGCTAACCGCTTGTGCCATTCTTCCGGCGGCTGTATTTGCAATACTGGCAAGTGAGTTTAGTATCTGCTGCGCTACAGATGCAACAGTACCAAATGCCGGGGCTACAGCGGCCGGTAATCTTGCAAATGCTGCTGCAACTCCCGCTAATGAAGTGGCTGCAATAGTCGATAATGAGTTAAAGATTTGCTGTGCTAACGACGCTACTGTACCAAACGAAGGCGCTACTGCTGCGGGTAACTGTGCGAATGCCGTTGCAAGCCCTACTATAGCCGGAATAGCGGTTTGTGGTATTACTGCAAAAGTCGCTGTAAATTGTGAAAGTATTGCAGTAAATACGGGCGCTAGACCGGCCGGCAACGCTGCTATGGTTGTAGCAATCGCCGTTATAGATGGTAATATGAATTGAGGAATTTGATTAAAGACATTCATAAATTCCGTTACGACTAATCCTAATGCTGGCGCTATTTTTGGCGGTAACGTATTAAATGCCTGAACTGCGGGGTCTACTCCATTAGCAAAAGTTATTGTTTGCAACGACGCCATTATTTGTTGATAATCTGAAGCGATAGTACCGAAAATAGGCGCAATTAATCCCGGTAGTTTCTCGAACTCTCCTTTGATTAAGCCGACAGTTTGCTCTATTGTACCGGGGTCTAAGAAATTGCCAAAACCACCGCCGCCGCTTTCCGCTTTCGCCGGTTGGAAGAAACTAAAGATACTTGATAAGTCTATTTTTGGAATTGATTTTACTAGACCACTAAAGAAATTGACTATTGGTGTTTTGATATTGTTGTCTAACCATGTGCCAATATTAGTAGTGATTTGTAAAAATCCGCCTAGGTCAATTTTCGGAATAAGGCCCGGCAAACTGCTAAAGAATTTAGTAATGGGTGTACCGATGTTAGTTTGAAGCCATGTTGTTGCGTTTGTTGTAGTCTTTAAGAACCCGCCTAGGTCTATTGGTTTAATTCCCTTTGTTAAATTGGCAAAGAAATTCTTAACGGGCGTTCCTATGTTTGATTCTAACCATGTTACTGCATTTGTTGTAGTCTTCAAAAATCCGCCTAGGTCGATAGGTTTTATACCTTTTGTTAAGTTGGCAAAAAAGTTTCTAACGGGATTTCCTATATTCTGGTCTAACCATGTTAATGCATTTACAGTAGTTTGAATAAAACCGCCTAAATCGATTTTAGGTATCTGTGCGGGTAAACCCTTGAAGAAATTGATTATTGGGTCGGCGATATTCGTTTTAAGCCATTGTACTGCACTTACTGTAGTTTGTATGAATCCTCCTAAGTCTATCTTAGGTATTTGACTTGGTAAATTCTTGAAAAAGTCTCTTATTGGTTGGCCTATTAATTGGTCTAATACGCCGGCTGTAGATTTAACAGCGTCGGTTATTTGATTGGGTAGATTATTAAAAAATCCTACAGCGTTGTTAAGACCGGTTCCTATATCTTTGTTTAAAGTATCAAGTCCTTTTTGAATAGGTGTTACTATATTATCTTGGAACCATGTCACTATTTGAGCGCCCGCTTTTTCAGGTTGAAAATTAACTATGCGGTTTCCAATGTCAAAAAGTATTGATTGTAATAATGCTAGACCGGGTTTAGCACCTTCAACTATTGCATTAACGCCGCCAAGTACTGCATCTTTCGCTTGTGTTAATTTGTTTCCTAAAAATGTTGGTAAATTATCATAATCTTTCTGTACTGGCCCACCTTTCGCAATTGGTTTAGACATACCGGCGGCGCTTGATGCGGTTGCATCCATTTCTTTACGTAATGGAATAAATCCGGCTATAGTGCCCGTTGTTGGGCCAACACCTTCTATGGCATCTCCTAAATCGTTTATCGGGCCTTGTGCTTTTGCCGCACTCTTTGCTAATTCGTCTTGCTTCTTTGCTTCTTCTGCTAGTAACGGGTCTAGCGTTTTTGATGAATCGCCTAACGTTTTGATATCGTTCGCTAATTTCTGTAAATTAGGTGCCGTTGGTGCCGCCATTACTGCTTGAATATCGGCTACTATTTGTCGTAATTGGGCTTGCATAGCAGGCGTTTGTTGGTCTATTCCTTGCATGATTGAATCAATCCATTGTTGTCCGAATTGTTGTGCGTTAGCCTCTAATTCATCTAACGTGCCGCTACCTGCTAAGACATTTTTAAGGACGCCTAAAGCGGCTTCGGCTTGACTCTTTATGTTGGTCTGGTCTACTCCAACCCTTAAAGGTAAAACTATTCCTTGTGGTAAATTAAAACCAATTTCATTTTGTATATCCTTAACTGCTTTTTTGAATGCCTTGGGGCCTTCTGCTAAACCTTTAGCCAATTTGTCGGCTACTTGCTTACCTACCTCGTCCATAGTTTTGTTAAAATCATCTAGCGCTTTGGTCGCTTCACCTAATGCTGCTTTTTCTTCTTCTGTAAATTTATCAAAACCCTTACCGGCTGCGGCTGCTGATTTTAATGTATCATCTCCAAATAACGCTATAGCCTGATTCGCTTTGTCTATTTCGTCTTGTGTCATGGTTGCCATTTCTTTAACTCCTTCGCCCGCTTTCTTTGCAGCATCGGGCACTTTACCGCCTAGAGTTTTTGTGATGAAATCGCCGGCACTTCCAAGCATGGAAAGAAATCCCCTAAGTTCGGGAACCATATTGCCTAATGCAACTCCGGCCCCGTTTATCGCATCTCTAATACCAAACAAGTTTTGAGAAAATGCAATTAATGCTGTAGTAATTCCGGCTAGTACTAAACCGATAGGGCCTAATGAAGCCATAAAGCCTCTAGCACCTGCTCCCGCTGCTGCTTCACCTGCTGCGGCCGCTTCACCGGCAGGGCCTAAACCTGCTAGTGCTACAGCAGCGGCTTCGGCTTCAGCGCCTTCAGTAAGAAATGCAGCGCCGGCTTCTTCACCTGCCGCAGCCGCTACGGCTTGCGCTTCGGCCAATGCAGTAGATGCTTCAACCGCTGCATCCATAGATACAGCATCAACATCTAATGCCGCAGCCTGTGCCGTAGATGCAGCAGTAGCCTCAGCCGTACTTGCTACAGTAGAAGATTCAGCCTCCGATAAACCGACTTGAGCAGCAGCATTTGCTTCCGCTGCTGCGGCTGCTTCGGTGTCTGCTGCTGATTTTTCAGCCGTGGCCGCTGCTGCGGCTGCTTCCTGTGTGGCATTACCGGCTAGAGAATCTTTAAGTTTACCATAAGCACCTACAGCGCCCGAAACGACATTAATTGCTGCAGGTATTATATCCGCTGCAAACTCGGCCATCCTTTCATTAAGATTTTGTTGTACTAGACCTAATCTTTCTTCAGCGGTTTTGCTTCTGTCTTGTGCATCTGATAATCTTTGAACTGCTAGAGCATATTGAGGGGTATCCGTTTTACCTTGACTGACAAGTTTGTTAACATTATTTTGCGCTGCTTGAACGGCGGTTAGTGACCGATTATAAGCATCTTGTGCCCTTTGTACTTGGAATTGCGCCCGTTCTAAACTAAAGAAACTTGATGCTAGAGATACTACACCGCCCACGGTGGCTGCAATGAACTCTCCGGCCGATTTGACAGCCTCACCGAAGCGCTGCGTTGTACTGGCGCCTTGCTGCGCTGCTTGACTTGTTCTCTGTATTCCTTGTGCCGCTTGCTGACTTGATTGCGCCGCTCTTTGTGCATTAGTACTATAATTTTGAAAACCTGACCCTGCTTTTAGCATGGCCGAGTTTGTAGTATTGCTAGCAGAATTCAAACTTTGAAGATTGGTCTGTAGATTTCTAAATCCGGCTATGGCATTCTGAGTATTAGCAGTAAAGGTGAAAGTGACGGCATTACTAGACATTATCTAATTTATTACCTGTACTAATAATATGCTAGAATGCTAAATAAAAAGTAGATGGTAGTTGTTGGTTGATTGGCTGTTAGGCTGAACGTTTTATTTATCTATCGAATTATCGATATTTCTTTTGTGCTTTTTATAACATCGGTCGCATCTAAATAAATTCAATTCCCTATTTACAAGATACCATCTAGCACGACCTAACTTGTCTATCGATGTAGTCATAGAACCACAATCGCAACATTTACGGTCTTCAGGAACTTTATTTTTCCAACGACCGTTAGAATGGTCAAGTTTGAAATGACATGAGTGACATAGATATTTGTAGTCTGAAATATTCCTGCTATATTTTTCAGTAATACACGCCAAGTCTAATCTAGTTGTTTCCTTTCCGCAAGCTGGACATTGCTTAGGTTTAGGAGTGTGTTTTCTAAGGTATTCATGTATGCTGCAATATGATGCGTTGTCACCTTTCCAATTAGGACTATTTGAACCTTGAAGCTCAGGAAATTTTTTACCCTTCTTTGCTTCAGATATTTTTCGTTTAGCTTCTTCTGTATGGGGGCGTGTTTTCACACCCGTTTTAATTAGACTGAATCTATGTTTAGCTTCTTCAGTCCATTTTTTACCCCTAGCAGCGTGTGCAAATTTATAGAATACTTCTCTACCTCTTTTGTCAAATTTATCAATCAATTCACCACATCCACATTTACAAAATCTTTTATTATCTGGGATAACTACTGCTTCTGTTGCCATCATTAACCAATGGCTAGGTTAGCGTGAGGCCCATAAAGCTTTTACGCTAACCTAATAATAATACATATTCTCCGGGTTGTAATTGTAGAGGTAAGACATTATTCATATAGATAGATAATTCACCCGCCCACCCATCCACCATCTTATAGAATCCGAAAGGTACTAATCATTTGTTCTACCGTTGGCAAATATCTTTGATATTTTTTAGACCCGACCCTATACATGATTATATAATAAACGCTACCTTGGATTAAAGACCTACCAGCAATCACCAAAAAATATTGTGTCCATCCACCAGAACTATTGTAGACTAGGAGATGTGCTGGTTTGTCTTTATCTCCTAAGAAATTCTCCATTCTTTTAGATTGCAGTAATTTGAAATTAGAATCGGCGTTTCTAAGGTTCTTTATATTGCCTTGAATATATTTATCCAGCGACATATTCAACTCCTTTGTTGCTCCTATTACTCCTATTGAAACCATAGCCTCAGTATTGTTTGGATTTGGCTCCGCGGCACTAAAATAAACAAAGGTAGGGTCTGAAGCAGAAAGGTCTTTTTGATTTTCAATACCTATCCAACCCTCAGGATAAGAAATTTCTATTCCGTATTTGTCTGAAATGTATGGAATGAAATTCATTTTATTTTGTCTCACTTTTGCCTACCTAGTAAGTAAGTCCTGCCTCATCTTTTCCAAGTTCTTAGAGTAATCCGTTAATGATTTGTTGGATATTTGCTGCAAATTCCTGATATCATTATCCATATTTTGTCTATCTTGTGAGTAAGAAGAGTTTAACTTTTTCATGTATTCAAATGTACCTTTATTCGTAAATAGTAGGTAGGTAATCCCTATAATTGCACCTACAACCAATACGGCTATTATTGACCCTATAATTATGCGGTTCATTTCTTTTCTTTTATTTGCTCCTACAGTTGTGCATAACATAAACAATATTTGCAAAACTCAGGCGGTGGATACGGGTAATATCTTTCTGGTACTATTATCATAACTTGCTCACACGCCTTACAAGTAATGATAATTTCCCGCTCTTGCGCTTCATAAATCCCCGATGCTTGCGCTTTGACTTCAAATTCATCTATCTCCATTTCTGGGTCAAAATCATCATCAATATCAAAAATATCTGAGGGGAACATTTCTAATCTAGCGTATCCCCGATGACGATGAGAACAGCATAGCCATGATAACACTAAACAACAACAATGCAGCAAGAGAACCCCCAAATACTGCAAGTACCTTTAGATTTTTCCTTCTATTTTGCAAGTATAAGTTGTGTCGTAATTCGTGGCTAACTGTTACGAGGTCTAGGGTTAAAATGTTAGCCAATTTATGATTTCCTAAAGAACGTTGATAGTCTATCTGATTTCGCAAATTTTCAATTTTACCCCTTAATTCAAGTTCACGTTGTTTAATGCTACTACTGGTTTGTTTAAGATTAAGCATATCTGAGACCTCCTTGTTTATTTTTAAGATAATTTACTCTACGCATTAGAGATATCTTCCGTTTAGTTTCTTCAGAATGTTTTCTTCCTTTACAATATTGGTTTCCTTTCTTGGCTAAGCCTATTTTTAATTTGGTTTCTTCCGAGACTATCTTACCTTTAAGGGCTTGGCTTAGTTTTAATCTAGTTATTTCACTCGGAGATATCCCTTTATTCCATGCATTTTGACCTTTATGAGATTCAGACATTTTCTTCTTTGTCTCTTCAGAATGTTTATACCCTCTATGTGATACACTAAGATTCAGCCTATGTTCCTCGGTAAATAATGGCCCTTGTCTTATCCCTGTCGAATAGTCCAGTTTCATATGACAACCTCGGCAAAGGTACTTCCAATTACTTAGTTCTCGGTGATACTTTCCGGTTACATTCGCTAAATCTCTAGGAGGTACTATATTGCATATCTCGCATAGAGCAGGAATAGGTAAACGCTTTCTTACAAAATCGTGTAAAGCATGTTTTCCTACGTAATCACCCTTAAAAAGAGGATGTAAGGAACCTTTTTGAAAAACCATTTTAATCCCTGACCCCAAAGTGAAATTTTACAACTTTGTCGTTATTACATAGGATGCATACATAGTGTTTCAGTATGTATGATTCTGAGCCACTAGGTATTGTATCAATAAATTCGTACTCGTGGCCTATACATTCTTCTAACTCTAACTCTAACCCTTCAATTTCGTCGCTTTCAATTTCTTCTGAAATTAGTTCTTGTATCATATTGTATACAAGATATAACAATGTAAAATGCGTTATATAAACGTTGTTTACATTATCTAATATCGTAAACTTTGTAAACATATTTATACGAGAGTTAATATAGTAAAGGTGAAAATAAGTAATGACACAAGATTATATGAAAATGATAAGGGTTAATGATGGAACCCATGAAAGATTAAAGAAACACGGTAAGTTTGGTGAGTCATTCGAGGATATCCTGAATAGACTTATGGATATCGTCGAAGGGAAATCTAAGAAATGATTAAGAAGTTTAAACGAGAGCATTTTAAGAGCAAACCTTTGATACGTATGACTTTAGGAGAACTCGATAAACAATACGCTGAAGAATTCAATCAACCATCATTGACAGAACGGCAAAGACAAGTTTTAGAGAGTGCAAAAAAAGCCGACGCATGGATTATAATTGTAGAACAATTGGAAAAATACCTTACAGGTATGAATTCAGACGAACGGCTAAAAACAATGTACAAAGATGGTTATAAAGAAAGCGATTATCATAATATGCGATTATTACTTGAAGCAAGCGAATCAAATACGCGGCTAAAGGCCCTTAAAATGACAGACTTTGAACTTAAACAGACTTTGTATTACATGCGATTATTATCATGTATACTAAACGAATTTGGAAATGTGTTAGACGATGAACAAGAACGCCGTAAGAGAACTTTTGGAGTTTAATTAAGAAATGAACCAAATACGAACCGATGTTTTAATTATAGTATGTTTTGCGGCTGTTTTTGTTTTTGTAGGCGTCTTGGTGAGTTCTACTATGATAATAAGAGCACATGCACAATTACAAACTACTACTAATACTACTAATACTAAGGCTACAACCTTTTTAACATACAAAGATAAACAGGGAAGATTCACAATCAGTTATCCTTCTTCTGGATGGGAGGTAACACCGGCCAAAAATAGATTTGAAGACTTTGTAGTTTCATTCAGAAATTTAGATACGTTATCTAGTCTGGTCATACAATTAAATAAAATTGATTATCCCGGTAATGATGTAGAATCTTTGATGTCTGCAATGCCAGATATGGCTAGAATCGGTACACCAAATTTTGAGTTAATTCAAGAGGTTGAATGTAAGAAATATACCATCGATGGACATAAGGCTTGTAGCATGATTAATACACAAACTCCCGATTATATTTCAGAAAAAAAGATTGCAATGATGACTGTAGGTTCAATAATTAATGGAACGTCCTATATGTTCTTGTATGGTGCAAAGCCAGATAACTTCGATACTTATCTACCTATAATCGATAAAATGATAGGTTCTTTTAAGATAACAGCAAACGCAACTACAACTACAACAAGTTAGAGTTAGGCCTTCTCTTTATTTTTATTTTTATTTATATTTTAATTTTTAACGCGCAAATATATTCGCTGTATTCTTCAATTCCGGCAATTTCTCAGATTCGATAATTCTTAAACCCATCTTATGTTTACGATTATGTCTCACAATCCTATGGATATTAGGGTCGTTTAATCTCGAAGACATTCTTTGCTGATATCTTTCTAAATATGCCTGTGCTTCGGCCTTTGTAGGAAACGCAGCAATACCCCGAAAATGATTTTCACTATCGAATAGTGAAACTGGAAAGGAACCGGCCCCTTTTCTTTTAGCATTTTGCATAACAATCCAAATAGTCATTTTATTTTACTATTATTATCAGGTCAATTACGAAAAGAAATTAGATATAAAAATGTATGCTGTTAGTTTTAAGTTTAAAAAAGTTAAGAGGTTGGCGCCGTGGCCGTGGCCGCGGGCGCACTAACCACCGGTGAAAAATGATTTTGTGAGTATCGTAGCCTATTTCTCCATCGAAATTTATTATAACATGTTGTACAACGAAACTGATTTTTTTCTCTATCTATAACGTACCAATCATGATTCGTTTTAATAGAACCACATTCATAACATTTTCTGTCATGTGGAATACTGCCTTTATTCCACGGTATTAAAGTACCATCTCTGAAAAGCCGTTTTTTAGTTTGAGACATTTTTAACTTTGACACTTCGGTGCGTTTCATGCCTTTTCGTACACCAATGGCAAAATCATATTGAAAATGACATTTTCTACAAAGATATTTCCAATTGCCAAAATCTCTTTTATAAATTCCCGTAATATTAGCAAGGTCTCTAAATGGTTTTTCATGACAAAATTCACATAGTCCGTCTATTGGGGTTGGTTTGTACTTTTTAACATAATCATGCAATCCACCGTATTTTACATTATCGCCTTTAAACAAAGGATGATTTTCGTGGGTTCTAAAATGATTATGATGTCCACGGACGAATCTTATAGGCCCGTATCTATCTTTATGATATTCCCAACCTTTAACTTCAATACCACAGCCGCAGGCACATAACCTATTTTCTAATAATATCGATGTCATTTCTTCTTACTGACCGAAAAAATTAGGTTGCTGTATGACCAGCACTTGAAAAATAGTACCTGGTTTTCATACCTGACCCGACACGTTCAACCTTCAAAATCCTATGGCCTTGACTTAGCAAATAGTCTATAGTCTCAGACCATGATTTTGAAACATCCCACGGTTTGACACCCTCTTCTGGATGGTTAACGTCTACGACTTTATATTCATATCTTAGCGTTTCTGCTTTTCCGTCACCATCAAAATCTTTGAAGACAGGCCCAAAGTCTGGCAAAAATTCTAGTGTGGCTTTTTCGCCGGGTTGCATGTTAAACCATTTATTTTGTTTCCTACGTTGTTCTTCATTACGTCTTAGATTTTCTTGCCAGATTTCTTCATTAGATACTATTTGGTTTTGGTTTGCATTTTGGTTTTGTATTTGGTTTTGGTTTTGGTTTTGGTTACTCATTTTATTTATTTTTCTCCATAACATTCTACACTATGGCGTTATATAAGGTATACTATTACATGCTATTACATACCTTGGCATCCCTTATATTAGGAGTAAGTTAATAGGATACATAGACATGCAAAAGTATATCATGGGAAAACAAGGGGATTTTATAGCAAGGCCTACAACGATGGGTAAAAAACTTGTTGTCATAATACCAGTTGATTATCAAAAAGAACTTCGCAAAGTTACTGGTAAACAACTAAAGTTTCATTGGGAGGAAATATTATAAGTATGACTAACTCAAAATCAAAATCAAAAGGAGAATATTTTGGCCTTGATATTTCAGATTTAGAGGATGTCATAATAAAGAACAAAAATAAAATCCTACTCAAAAAACCTTTGAAACCAGACCATAAAGTAAACGTAAGCCGTTTTAATGACAAATACAAGAAGGATGTTTTTGAAGAATGCGAATTATGCGGAAAGTGGGTCAAAGTGTTAAAAGATATGTTTCGTGAGGACGGTGTATCATTTTATAGTATGCTAACATCGGCCCCAGACGAAAGTAATAGATGGGTATGTAGTGGATGTTGGGATATTATAGACATTGCAAAGAACGGCCCATATCTTCAATCAAGACCTCATCACTAACTAACTAACAACCGTAAAAGTGCTCCTCATGAACCGGTTCATGAGGAGCAACCACATCTCACATGTGCTCAAACATTACAATTATTGAAGCAAGAGATACTCGTAGCAACTGGCGAACATCGCCACAGGAGCAAAAATCATCTATACCTATACGAATCAAGGATACACATAAGCCAAAGAAGATTATTGGAGTTATTACCACAAGAAGCAAAAAATGTACAATTTATAAAGAAGAGGTTCCGAACATCGGAACCTCAAGAAACGGAGCAAAAACAACCTAGAGAACCCACATGCAAAGAAGCGCTCAAACACTAAAGAAATAGAACGACTTTTAACCTAGTGTATATTTATGTATATACAAATACAAAGATAGATAGTTAAGTAGATAAATAGATAACCAACGAACTCTTGCCATCCGATGAACTCATCGGCCAATCGTTGTATCTATCTATCTGTCTATCTATCTACTGTCCAGCCATCAACCCAATCAAGAGTGGATTATTCCACTCTTAAAATTCAACCTCAATTATAAATTCAATTAAATAAAGAAAGATAAATAATAAATTAATTGACCGGGTAATAATGCAAACCCCGGTCAACCATTTTATTGTAACAATAATGATAGGACAGATGCAAAAAAGCTTTATGCTTCTTACATCTATCCTAGCGTTGGTAACGACGCATGGAAAGTAGTATTGTAATAGATAAAAGTGTTGACGTTAAGAAAATTCGCTTTGCAGGAAAAAAACATTCTTTAGAGTCGAGATTAAAGATAAGTCTGGCAAATAAAGGTCAAATACCTTGGAATAAAGGAAAGAAATGCCCGCGTATTGTAACACCGCTTAGAGGTAAAGCACAAAGAAGATATTTTAATGGATATATTTTGATTTACTCGCCATTACATCCTTTTGCCACTATTGAAGGCTATGTTAGGGAACATAGATTAGTTTACGAACAATTCCATAAATGTTGTATTTTACCTTGGGCCGATATACATCATAAAAATGGAGTCAAGACGGATAATAACATCGAGAATTTGGAACCAAAATCGCGTAAGCAGCATATAGGTCTTCATTCAAGAGCGTATTGGAATAGTAATCGTGGTAAACTAAAGCGTATTCCCAATAATCGCAAATGTGTTGTCTGTGGCTCAGCGACTACTAAAAATAATGTTAGAGGGTCTGCCACTTGGTATTTTTTAGATAAAGAGAGAAATCTATATCTATGCTCAAGGTGTTATAGTAGACAACTCTATCATTCTGAATTGAATTAAGTTAAATTAAATTAAATAAATAGGCTGATGGGAATGTCTCAACCCTATCAGCCTACCCCATCTATACAGTCGCCGAGAAATGGCCGGCTTGGTCTTTCTTTTAGTTTTGCAAAGGGTGATTTTAGTTTAGTAATGACCCAAATGCCCCTTGCCGTTACTGTACTGTACTGTACTGTACTGTACTGTACTGTTGTGGTTAGCATAATGGAGAACGCTACTTCTCCCAATCTTTGCCCTGTGGCCTTAGACCTAGTTTATCAATATCTGCTAATGAAGGGTAGGCCGGTTTATCGTGGACATTGACAACATGGCGCTGATATTGGTTTTCATTGTTGGTGCCATAGTCACAATAGTAGCATGAAAAAATGAACGAATGCACGATATTTTGGTCATCGTGCATTTTTTCTTTGATTTCTTCCGATTGTGTTGTAAAATCTGTATCATTATCTTGATTTTGTTGTGTTTCGCTAGTGATTTCGGGGTTTTCACGATGCACGATTTTGATGTCACTTTTTTGAAAACTGTTTTGTTCGGTATCTATAGAATCTGAATCTGAATCTGATATACTGCTATTGCTATTATCACTATCATTATCATTATCAGTATCGTTATCGTTATCGTTACCCGAATCTGAATCTCCCGACTGCGACAAATTGAAATAATCATCAGGATTATGATAATATCGGTCTACTAACTCGTCTATAGTATCTATCTCAATGCCTTGATGGTCTATAATTTTTGTTTTTTGTAAAAGGGGTATCTGAATCGTGCATTGCATTAATGCCTGAATTTGAGACTTTATGTATTGTTTGTCTGGATACATTGAAGGATTTTCAACATAAACCTTTGTTTGTTGAAATAAAATGCACGATTTATTTTTTTCGTGCATTCTCTCATTTGCCGAGGATTGTTCTATAACAATCAGAGGATAGTAAATATGGGCCTTCTTGTTTAATTCGCTTTCTGTACTGTCTATATACATAGCATTCATCAAAGGATACAGGAACGAATCTCTAATCTGGTTCTTTGTGTATACCCTTTTGTAGACCTCTTTAGTTTTTTGTACCAAGTCATCGGTTGTTACGGCTACAGTATTTTCCTCAGCGGTTATTTGTTCGCCTTTTTTTGTTATAGTTATTTTAGTCCGTGGGCCTCGCTGTTCATTATATGCCGGCAAAAATACATTATGATACCATTCTAATACATACGGCCTAACACCATCAGCGCCCGAGTACTCCATTAAGAACATTGCTTCTTTTACGTCTTCGAATAGTGCTAATGGGCAAAGTGGATTTTGTCCACTTATACTTTTACTTTCAATTTCATTTTTACTTTTACTTTTACTTTCCCGTTTAAACTCCAGTACTATTTTTGGCCTTTTGTCTATGTTTACAAGCGACAGCAATGTTATGAAAGTGCCAAAACGATTTGCCGATGTCATATCAAATGCTTTTTCCTTTCGTAATTGTGGCACTAGCGCTTCACGATATGGGATAAATACATTATTTTCGCCGGGTTCTGACTTGTTGCAAATATCTGAAATTCTATTTCTTATTTCAATAATTATATTTCTTACACGTTGTTTATCATTATCTTTTACAACCTTTTGCTGATATGCGAAGTGTGGTAAGCCGAACTTTGCAAATGTCAAATCTATAGCATCGGCGTATTTTTCTGTGGTCATCTTGGGATTGCTTATAATGAATCTTCTCTTAATCTCGTCATACCTTTGATAATGGCTGTAGTCTATTGCTTGTGCGAATATTACCGCCGGCCAACCTCTTAGTATATTGCTTTTAGTTTTAATGCCGTTATGAGTATCAACATATTCATATTCGATTTCGTATTTGTCATGAGATAGCAAAGGCATTAACGCATTAAACAATTCAGGCCGTGGGGTATCTAGGAATATCAATATTTTGTGCGATAAGTCTATGAGTTTTTTTGCATCTTTGTATAGGTCTTGCTTTTGTTGTTCTAATTCCTCAATCTGACGATTTCTCGATTCTTTGAGACTTTCATCTTTGCTCTTTTTCAATTCTGATTTCTTAGATTTGATTTCTGAATCTATTTCCGCTATCTGTGGTTCTATATCTTCATATTCTCCCGATTCAGTATTTTTAATAACTAACCTTCCTTGTCTGTGGAATAATGCTTTGTCAGTCATGCCGGCTAAAAACATCACATCTGTTTTAGGGAAGTTATCAGCCACTTTGTTTATGACATAATTCTTACCTTCTCCGCTTGGTGAATTTACTGCTAAATTAATGGGATTGTTTGTATATGCGCTGAGCATCGTATAGAATAACTGTTTTACTAAAGTGTCTTCTTGTCTCGCTTCCTTTAGAATTGTATCGAAGCAAAATTGTATTGGGTTAGCCGTGGGTTGTTGTTCTTGCTCTTGCTCTTGCTCTTGCTCTGAATTGTTTACTCTGTTTAGTAAATCGTCTTTTATATCTCGGTTATTATTATTATTATTACTAGTAGCACTAGGGTTCATTTTGTTATTATTGTCTACCTCCCTCACTATTCACCAAGTTCACATCTAGCAATTTTGCTATTGCAAGATGATAATACCGGTCGTCTATGTTTTCGAAGATACGACCGACAGCCTGACGTAATATGTATTTGGGGTCATCGAGTGCATATAATTCAGCGATTAACCTATCATCCAAATCTGCTATATCAATGGTAAAGACGGGCGTTGGTTGGTATATCGGAATTTTATATTTTAGATATTCCGCCTGTTTGTAGTATTTGGATACCAAGGCTTGTTGCTGTTGTAGACCTGCATAATTCACTATAACTTTCTCTTTTGTAGTTGCCAAGGCTAGGGCTATCTCTTCTATTAGGAAATCTTCTGAGTACTGGTCGTAGTCTACATCGCTAGCATCTGAGTTGCTAGATTCTGGCCTTGCTCTTTGTCTTGGTATGTTAAACCTAATGTTTAGCAGTTTTCTAAATTCACGGTCAGGCATTTCTTGAATGAATTTAATTATATCATCCGGCTCTGTGATTGATGGTCTGGTTGTCGATGTCGGTATCGATATTGATGTCATTTTATGTTGCTGCTCCAAAAAAGAATTGATCGTTTCGTTCTACTTTTATTCTGAGTTTAAATCCCTGCAAAAATTGGTTAGTTATGGAGACAACTTTCTCGGCTAGCCATACGTAGAAACTGTATGCTGTAGGGTCGCAATTTGCTTTTAGATATTCTTTATCTTTGCTCTTGTATCTAAATGCTGAATTGCTTTTTAACCCCGGCTCTGAGTAGTCCATTGCCAGCGATAGTTTTACATGTTCGGTATCAAATGCGACTTGGTTAATGTGGTCGATAGAACTCTGACAAAAGTCTGTTCCGTCACATTCGGTTGCTACTTGTAAGGCTTGCTTGTTTCTTAATTTTCTAATTAGTTCCAATCGCTTTATGATGTCAATAAAATCCGTGTGGTTGCTGTTGGATTTAGTACCACAAGATTTAAAATCTGGTAAATTGGTATTACTGCTGTTCAACTCGAATCACTTTGCTTGAATTGAATAGGGAATGTCGAAACGACACAGGACAACGGCAACGTACTGCGATTCGGCGCTTGATAATGGACGCATGTTACTAATCAGTTGGACGCTAGATAATGGGTGCGCGGCGGTCAACCAACGGCCCATTTCTAGCACTTTATCTGTGCTAGACACTTTTTAATTCTGACCTCTCTTTGGTGTAATTGTTAACGTAGTATGACATTTGCTGCATGTCACAACATATTTCCTATGGCCCCTATAGTACCAGATATTGCCGCATCTTCGACAGTAAAGTTTCATCACTTCTTGCTCTGGAATCGTTACTTTTTCTTCAAGAATCACTTGGTTCTTTTTATTGCTATTTTTATCTGACTGAATTTTTACTAATTCACTCACAGCACTTTGTTTGTAAATTTGCTATTTATGGGTCGTTATAATAATTCATTAATGGTTTCTTTAGATACTTCTAAGTATGTATATCTCTAGATAATAAATTCATGTACGATTATCATTATATTTTATTTAGGCAAAACATATCTATCTGTATGTATTTATGTATGTCTATCTATCCTTCCGGTGGATATTGGATTGAATTGGCTTATCGTTGCCATTGGTAAGCAAGCATAAAACAAAACAAAACAAAACAAACGTAAAATCCGACGGAAGGATATGAATCAATTAATTAATCAAACTGAGAGATTCGCAAAAAATTTTGTGAACAAGTTAGAAATGTCGAGTTTGCTTACTAAGTAAGCAAGATTAGTTATCTTATTCCGCCAATAAGTTTTGCAAGTTTATAGGACTTGGTAATCTTATCTTCGCTATCGTTATCGTTATCGTTATTGTTATTATTCATATACGTAGATGCTCCGAGTAATTTTCTAGGTTGACGGGCGCTAATTCTAATACCATAACTATTATTATTAAGCCCGCCTATCATTTTGGCTAATTCGTATGATTTTTCTTTTACTAAATCTGAATTAATATCAGCATTAGAATTAGCAGAAGCACCCTTTAATTGTCTATTCTTTGCAGCCTCTTCTTTACATCTCATATCCATTTTGTGCATATCTTGGTCAGTTAATTTTACAGAAATGGTATTGCTATTTGTATCTCGCGTGATAACAGGATGTATATCGTCTATCTTTATAGTCATTTAGTTTTATCTAAGTAATAATTATGCATGAGGTCGTATTTATTGATTAATGATTTTATATAGTTGATTATTGATTGTTGATTATCAACAATTATTATTATTATTATTATATCATGTAGGTACGCTATGGAATACCCGGATATGATTTTGTAATTCCAAGTGACTAGAAGTTCTATACTGACATGATTTGCATCCATATCTTCGCTCTCTAAATGCTAAAACATCACGCATATATTTTTGGACATATGGATTCTTATCACGATATAATTTGCTATTGTAAGTATTATTGTTGTTATTGTTATTGGTACTCATAGCCAATCAATCAATCGTCTATCTATCTATCTTGCAGTACTCTTGGTTCCCCAATGAGGATGAGGCGTTACATCTTCTGGCTTACTAAATCTCTTTGAACAATAAGAGCAATAATACAGATTGTTCATAAAGTAATCTTTTGTATCCTTTTGTTCACCGTATTTGGTAACATGTATCTGATAATCACTAAATGCTCTTTGTCTAAGTTCAGTTAATTCTTTTTCCTGTTTTTCTATCGTTTCGCGTATTTGTCTTCTTATAATTTGAAAATATTCGATTTGAGATTCAATTGTTTCAAGACTTGCGCCCGTGTTGTTATATTTTGCTCGAATAACTTCTTTTATCGCTTCGTTATCGATTGCTTGCCCTTTCTTTTTTTCTTCTTCGCTTGGTGTTAGAGATAAACCATACATGTATCTTATGTTCTTGCTCTTGTAATAGTCTGCTATAGCATTTCTTAATTTGACTATTTCTTGCGCTTCTTGCTCTTTTGATAGTTCGGTATGATAGGGTATGAATGATGATGATGATGATGATGACGCCATCTAAGTTGTGTTATGTTAGAAGACGTTAATTAGTTTTTGTTCTATGCTTGATTGCCTGTTTGTTTTGTTTTGTCATTTTAAGAACTTGATTGCTAAACGAAATGCATCTAACAAATCTTGTGTGTTGGCTTGGTCTTTCTTTAACAACAAATTCTCGTCGGCTTCTGCTATTCGTAAATCTCCTAATAACTCTGAATGTGCTTCTGGGTCAATCGCTACTTTTCCCATATCGATATATTTCTTTAAATTCCCTAACATAATTTTCCCCTGAGTGTTAAAGTTCACGGGCACAACTCGCATATACAAATACAATTGATTATCTATATCGTGCCCGTTCTGTCTTGCTCGTTGAATTATTCTTTCATAGTCTACGGTTTCGCCTGCTATGTTAAGTTTCAAACTTTTAATTAATCCCGGCTGTGATGCATCAATCCATACTCTACTATTTTGATTGTCAAGTATGTTATATTGTAGCATTAATTGTAATGCTCTTTGAATCATTTCTTGATTGCTAGAACGCTTAAGTTGCTCTGAATGAATGACTCTAATTATATTATCTATTAATTCGACTATTACAAAAGCAGTAGCCGAACTTCCAAAACCTTCATCTATGCCCATCGATTTTATAGTTGAATTACTGTGGGGTATGCCACGATATTTTATTCCAAGTTGTTCACATACTTGTAACGATTGCTCAGTAAAAATATTGCCGCTTCCAACATTATACATCAAGCAATATTCTCTTTTGAAATATGGCTGTTGTTTTTCTTTTTCTAGTTCTTCGGGGTCGTATATTTTTCCTAATCCTACTTCATGCGGTAAATCTATTTTATAGAATCGGGTATTTTGTGCTTTGTCCATTGTATAAAATAAATCATTAACTTTGTATGGAGTAGAAACAAAGATGATTGTAGGATTGCTTTTACCTCTGTATCCCTCAACAACGGCACTAACTTCTTCTTGCATTGAAGGTATGAAAAACGCCGCTTCGTCTACAAAGAAAAATTTCACATCAGTATAACCTCTTGCTGAACTTGCAGTATGTGATGGAAACGCTTGAATCAGTACGTTGTTTACTGTGATCATTGGCCCCGATTTTGGTAATGATATGTTTAATTTGCGAGTAAATATATCATATATTCTCGCGATATATGATTCGGCTATTTGTATTCTAGGGCCACATATAATATTGAACCTACAGCCAGAATATCTATTATCATAGGTTGCTAAATGACACATCCACCTAAGGATTAATTCCGTAATTCCAAGACCACGGGATTTCTTTATGAATACATTTTTGTGATTTGTTAACGCATCGCAGACTAACGTTTCATAGTCAAATATGGGTAATTCTCTGCCATCTTTTTGAGGTAGGCCAATAACATGATTCCAACAACAGCGGCCTTTCGTTTCACGGTCTCTTTGTTTATGGGCCTGTTTATCTTCAATCCAAAAAGGTAGACCATTTAGAATCTTGAATGCTTCTGACCTTAATCTTAACTGAATATTTTCGGGGTTGTTATTATTAACATTATTGCTGTTATTGTTGTTGTTATTATTATCACCATTATGTTGTTCTACAAATCGCTTAAGGTCTTTGAATGTCAATCGTTAATCACTATTTAATTTAATTTGATTTAATTTAATTAGAAAACCGAATTTGTTGTAGGTTCTTCTGCTTCTTCTTCTATTTTGTCATCGGTTTTAGATTTAGATTCTTCCGATTCATTACTTGACTTTGACTTTGAATTATTATTATTATCATCTTTATCTTGCTGTTTATGCTTCTGGACAAATGACGATGCATCATTGATTACAGAAGCGTTTGTTAACAAGTCTAGTTTCATTGCGTAACATTCTTTTGATAACGCCAACGCCTGTATTTTCTCTCTGTTATCTTCTGCATTCTGTGCTATATTCCAAGCCTCCCTATTGATAGAATTAATACCGACTAGACATCGTTCATATTCTTCTGGCAGTTTTTCATTAACATAATTTTCAATATTCTCCTTTGCCCTTTGTCTTAGGTATAATACATCAAAGTTTACTGTGCCATGTGATACTTGAAGTATGTTCGCGATTTGTCTTTGGCTATGACCCTGTGCACTTAGTTCTAACACCCGTTCACGTCTTAATGTTATAGCATCCTCTTTTAACTCGTTTTTTGGCCTACCGACCAATTTATTATATCAACATAATAATTATTCAATCTTATTTTTAAACTGTGTCCAATTGTTAAAATAATAGGCCCATTATATTATACTTGTAAACAATAATGGGAATAATCGATTTATCGTTCGTTAAGGATAGTTCAGCAGAAAAACACGGGCGTTACATATGCATCAAGTGTATGCCTACTCAATATATGTATGAAGTAACAGACCCTAAAGAAACCGAATTTTTAGGTGCTAATAGGCATAGATATCGCTGCGTTAAATGTGGTTATACTAACGATTCTACAGACCCCGTTGCTAGAGTAGAGGAAATGATTACCACAGCCGGCGGTGATTCTTCTGATAATAGTAATAGTAATAATAACGCCCGTAAAAACAATTTAGTTTTCGAACCAATACATGATGAACATAGAGATGACGTACGGGGTACTAAGTTAGGTAGGGAATACTTTGAACAAACTAAACCTGCATCATCAAAACCTTTAGAATATGACCCAGACCCAGAAGATGATGATAGATTAAGGGCAATGGGTTTTCAAATACATAGAACTGAAGTCAAAAGTAGCGTTACCGGACGAACTTATGTAAAAGAATACAGATAGGTAAAGTGGATTATTCCACTTTCGTTTTATTTTATTTTATTTTATTTTATTTCTCAAAATATTCTGGATGTTCTTTCATAAATTCCGATACCGTTTTATCGATTCTTTTTTTGGCTGTCTTGTATAACATTTCAGTTAATTCAGGACTAATTCTTACCCCCGGGTCTTTCCCTTTATTCATCACAAAATCTTCTATTCCTAACGATTGCCTTTCATTTACTTGCTCTGTAATATGGTCTCTTGTTGCTGCTTTGAGTTTTTCAATTTCCTGTTTTAGATAGTTTATTTCATCTGTTCTATCATTCCGTACACGATTGTAATCGGTAGTTAACCTTTCAATCTCGTTTTTCAATTGTTCAATTTGCTTGTCCTTTTGTTCTACTACTGCGTTTAATTTGTTCTCAAAACTTCTGCCGGTTGCTTCCAATGTCGGATAATCTAAGAACGTCAAATACTTCATACAATCCTCTTTGTAAATTCTTCTTAGTTCTTCAGGCTTGTTTGTATAATATGGACTTTTTTTATGACCTAAGAACCATTCTGAATAATCCGAATTTCTTGTTTGGTTAGCAATTGTAGTTTTTACAAAACGACGAAAAGAATGAAAGGTTATTTTCCTTCTATTATAACACCCTCCTTCTTTACGAGATGATAATCCTGCTAACTCTAGGACTTTTTGAAATTCTTCTAGCATTTTCCAGTATATCGGATGTGGCTCCGTTGTGTTTACAGTTGAAAATATTAAATCATTTTCAGACCTAACCCTATTTCTTAAAACATAGTATTTGCGCTCTTTGGTTCTATCTCTATATTTCCACTCTATCCATTCATGTAAATATCTAGCCGCTTCATTTGATATGTAGATATTCCGCTCTGTTCTTGTTTTAGAATATTCTTTTCTAACCTTTACCTTAGCAGGTTCATTCTTATCTGTAAGTGAATTACTAAACTCAATATCCTTTTCTCTCATTGCTAGTGCTTCAGTTGCTCTCATGCCTCCTGAAGCCAAAACTAACAGATACGCCTTCAACCTTCTATTGTTACAATGGTGCAAAATCTCTTTGATATCATTAGAATCAATTGGTTCTTCATCTTCCTTATAGATGGTGGGTAATGAAACTCTATACTTGAACTTTGAAGGTGTTACTTCAATATCGTTATATTGAAAATAAGACCTAGCAGCATTTACGTATGAATGTATAGTAGCAGGTGAACGATTCTTATTACTAGTTTGCAAATATGATATAAACGAATTAAGCAGTTTATAGACATCGATTTTATTATATCTTGCCGATTCCGATTCAGATTCAGACCTTAATACCGGTAGAATAGTTTCAATATTATAATTACAATTAGAACTAGGATTAGAACTAGAACTAGAACTAGAACTAAAATTAGAGTCATGCTCAATGAATTTATTTAGTTGGTCTAATCCATATAAAAAAGCCAGAGCACTCCTTTTTGATTTCCTACCTTTTGTTAATAAAAAATCTGCAACTGCATCAAATCCGTTTGTTTTCCACTTTGAAACTATGGCCTGAAATCTATCTACTTTTGGTTTTGGCCTAGGCTTTATAACTATGGATTCACTTAATTCTGTTGTTACTGTCAATGTTATACTTTCATTCCCCATATATTCCCCCATACGGCTCTTTATATGCCTTTTCGGGGGATATTCCTTTTACTTTATATGGCCTGAAATTAAGAGGAAGATTTTCCTTATTAAAAACATCAAGAGAAAATCAGTGGCTTTTGATTAAAGGGAATGATGAGTTTCAATCTAAAGATGACTTAACTATTATACGACCTGAGTCAGTTCTAACTGGAAGAACAAATCAAGACTTAGAAACTGGCAAGAAAGATAATAATACAACCCTTGTAAGAGAGACTAAAAGAAAAGATACCATTGTTGATAATGCTATTAATGATAACCGTTACTACGAAAGGAAAGATAAATTTACAGTACTTTCCAGAAAGCTAAAAGAAAAAGAAATCGATGCTACGATAGAATTCCCAATAAACATAAAGCCAATGCTGGCAACCGCTGTGGATGAGCCCTTTAATGACAAAGACTGGGTTTTTGAAGTAAAATGGGATGGGGTACGATCTATTCTCTATCTAAACAAACCAAAAACCATATTTGAAATCAAATCTAGAAGCAACAAAACCCTCACTCATCGTTATCCGGAATTAGTAGAGCCGATAAAATCAGCAATAAGATGTCGAGAATCAATCATACTAGACGGGGAAATAGTGGTCCTAGATAAAAAAGGCATGCCAAGCTTTCAAAATCATCAGAGGAGAATGAATGTGGATTATAAAACGGATATTGAAAACTTATCTCAGGAAATACCTGCAACATATTATATTTTTGATATTCTTTATTTGGATGGGAAAAATATGCAGAATTTAGCCTTCCTTCAAAGAAGAAATGTCCTTTCCAATGTTGTTAATAAAAATAGCAAAGTGCAAATTTCAGATTTCTTTGAAGAAAGAGGCAAAGAGATCTTTGACAGTATCAAATCGATGAATCTAGAAGGGATGGTAGCAAAATCCAAGTCTAGTAAATATTTACAAGGTACAAGATCAAGAGAATGGTTAAAAATTAAAACTATAAAAACTCAAGATTGCGTAGTAATAGGATATACAAAGGGAGAAGGAAACAGAGAAGGTTACTTTGGTTCTCTTCTCCTGGCAGTGCATGATAGAAACAAATTTAGGTTTGTTGGCCATAGTGGAAGTGGTTTTGACTTTTCCCAGGTATACGAAATATATGATAAACTTCAGCAAATTGAGATAGTAAAATGTCCTGTTGACTATATTCCATATACCAATCGAGATCCTGTTTGGATTGAACCCAAACTTGTGGTAGAGGTAAAGTTCAGTGATTGGACACAGGAAAAGATCATGAGAGCCCCAATATTTCTCAGATTCAGGGAAGATAAAAAACCGGAAGAATGTATTCCTGAAGAAGAAAAGAGTACTGTAAAATTGGTTTCAAAAGATAATGAAAAGACACAACGGAAAAAAGAACTATCTATTACAAATGAAGCTTCTTCAATATCTTCATTTAGCAGTGATACTTCTTCATTTACTGCACAGTTACCTTCTACTTACACTTCTTTTTCGCACCTTGATAAGGTATTCTGGGATAAAAATGAAAACCATCCACAACTGACCAAGAGGGATTTACTTCGATACTATGACGAAATTAGCGAATATCTTCTTCCTTACCTTAAAGATCGACCATTGTCGTTGAGTAGGTATCCAGATGGAATAAGAGGGAAGCATTTTTATCATAAGAATTGGGATAGTGAAAAACCTGATTTTGTACAAACCCTAAAGGTATATTCTAAATCTAAAGAAGGTCTTGTTAACTATGTTATGTGTAATAATAAAGAGACTCTTCTTTGGTTAGCAAACCTCGGATGTATAGAGATGCACCCATGGTATAGTAGACTTAATGGTTTTGATGCTTGCAAAGAAAATGCTACTGATGAAGAAAACTATGGATTGAACAGACCTGATTTTATAGTCTTTGATCTGGATCCTTATATTTACTCAGGTAGGGAGAAAAAAGGAGAGAACGAACCGGAATACAATTTAGAAGGATTTAAGGCTGCAGTCGATGTAGCATATGATATAAGAGATCTATTTAATGAATTAAAGATAAGGTCCTACATAAAGACATCTGGAAAAACAGGATTACATATCTTTGTTCCTGTTGTTTTATCGTATACGTATGATCAGACAAGACGATTTGCTGAGGTTATTGGGAAAATGCTAAGTGCGAGATATCCTCAAAAAATAACAATGAACTGGCCTACAAATAAAAGAGTTGGAAAGGTTTTCTTTGACCATAATCAAAATGCGATGGGAAAAACAATAGCATCTATATTTTCTGCAAGGCCTACAACTTCAGCTACT
This sequence comes from Nitrososphaeraceae archaeon, assembly GCA_035252175.1. Classification (GTDB taxonomy): domain Archaea; phylum Thermoproteota; class Nitrososphaeria; order Nitrososphaerales; family Nitrososphaeraceae; genus JAFAQB01. The sequence goes on along the minus strand of DATFDI010000161.1, from coordinate 13,404 downwards.
ATATCTATGCCTGTCGCATGGGAAAAATTATCGAGCATCCTTCCTACAGATTTCAGCATCTTAAATGGTATTGATTTTATAAAGAGATTTGGTGACTCTTGGGTTGACATATTGCAACGGAAGCAAGATATAGTCAAATTGCTTGAAGAGGTCTTTTAATTGATAGCCACTAACTCTGCCCATAGTCACTCAGTAATATGTGAACATCATGCAAATTAATTGTTGCAACGATCAATTGAGATATTAATTAAACATGTACACGAATATAATAATCTTAGAGAACCGAAGGAACATATGGAATGGCGGAAATATTAGGAATATATACGTCTACAGCTATCTAAATTTAGGATATGGAAATTATCTATTGCCTGAAATATAACAATCTTTAGTGCAACGGTAGATAATTCATGATTATACTTAAATTGTAAATAGTATCAATTAAGATTTTGACTTGTTACTGAATTATCCTCTATAATCGTCAAATACAATACAATGCTTCTGCTGAATAGAAAATCATATGAGTTCTGAAGACAGCAAACAAAAACTTCAAGAAAAAATAGGTGAAGCTCTTGGCTTGGAAATGGCCGCTCAAAAAGCAGTAGAAGAGCTTGGCTCAAAAGGGTTGTTGGATGAAGGAGGAATGAAAGATAAACTGGAAAAGATGAGAAAACAAGCCAATAATCATCAAACGGATCTTGAAGAATTAATACAAAATCTATCAGAATCACAGGGATTGGACTCTTCCAGTATACAAGAGGTAGCAAATGAAACTGCACAAAAAGCTTCTCAGATGATGAATACATATCTTGGTGATAGCCCTGATTCCTCTGAAGCAATTGAATTTCTTTGCTTGGCCGAAGGAGGAGAAGTAACACATTATGAAGTTTTAAGTGCCATGACAAAGCTAGTCAAAGACAGAAAATTCTCAGCCAAAGTAAAAGCAATTTTAGAGGAAGAAAAGAAGCATCTTCAACTTTGTACTAGATTAGCTAAACAGATAGCAGTGGAATAGTGATAGCGATAGCACTAAATTTTTTTGGCAGTTGGTATACGTGAAATGATCATTATTATTCTCTGGCTTGTTATGATGGTCTCGAACTATGTGCTGTTCTGCATTTTTCATAATTTCTTGTTTCATCTTTGCATACATAGTCGCAGTCATTCCTATTTCTCGACATTATACAGTTAGCATTTGCTTTTATTGGCTAATATGATTAAAAGTTTTCATAATTAAGAATCATGCGACTTCTTATATAGCAAATACTTTTACCAAAATTGAACAAGGATATCAAACAACATATACTCATCAACTAACAAATCACATGATTCTACAGCCAAGAAAGCTGCATGCGGTTGGGTAGTGATAGACTGACAGATTGATTGAGGTTCAGACTACAAAATCAGTTCAATGACAAATAAACGATTTAATGGATGGCACAAATTGAGGCAATCCAATATAGGTTCGTCTTTACTTACCAGAGCGACTCTTTAGCAGAGGATGTATTATAGGCTCTATCTTTAATGACTTCACAGCTGGGAACATATCGATAATCCTTTTCATTTCGATCTTCACACATTTCATACACAAACTAGTGCATACAGAATCTGCATCGTTAAAGTCTTCTATAGTCAGGTCATAATAAGCATCAACATCACAGTGCTCGCACATCCTCATACGATTTAATATATTCTACACCAAGGTATCAGATGCAAGGTGAAGTTTATTTTACAAATGTATAAACGGTACTAACGTTGCTACTCTTTTAGAAATCAGACCTTAAATATTATCTCGATTTTTGTCTTTACTATCAATATGGCGAAACAATAATAGTTATATTAATAACGATGTATTTCCCACAGTATGTGAGGCAATGTGAGTTATAATAATAAACAATTTCTTATAACGCAGATGCTATGGATTGGGATATCTATAGGCATAAGTCTAACAATTTCCATGTTATTGCCATTTCCTTTTTCGTTAGTTGCCATAATAGGAATTTTCATTTTGCTTAACTTCTATATGAGAAAGAGAATGATGAATAGAATGAGAGGAGCAAGAGGAATAGGAATGTTTGGTTCGATGTCTTCAATGTTTGAAGATAATTCGCTGAATTACTACTGTATGAGTTGTGGAACAAAGCATAGGGAGGCAGCATGCCCTAAGTGCGGTTCAAAGATGAAAAGAGTAGGATCATAAATCAGTTAGATTCGATACATACGAGTAAACGGATCTCAGCCGGATCGGAGTACTATATTTGCTTTTTTTTCTAGTCAATGAGGATAATTGTAACTTTTAATTATGATACCAGTAAGTTTACTCAGATTATATTGATTACAAGTGCCATCGAAAGATACTGGAATTTGCCTACAACCTCTATAAATTAGAGATCATATGCTAGATATTCTTAAAGATTTTCCTATTCTATGCATATATCCAAATTTTTCACTGCTAAGCCCTGAATATGCATTGCGGTAATAGATGGCTACTCGTGGCGGTTAGTGAGATACAACCAGATTCTATTAGCCGTTGTTTTCTATGTTAGTAATAACGCATTGTGCTAGCTTGCTTTGTGCATGCTATATGTTTATATAGGCACTTATTTTTGGAAATAGCTACAATCAACTCTTACATGATAGCAGGACTACGGTCATACTTGGTGCATTGACTTCATTCTTATATTGTTAAAATTCTTTGTTCCTCAAAATAAACTTTACAATATTCACATTGCACATCAAGTTCGAGAATTTCGCCTCGGTTTGTAATATGATTTTTTGTATGGTTGTATGCTGGCTCTATGTCCTTTTTGATAGTTTCTGAAACAAGACAGTCTATCTTATACAATTCTTCAGCCATTAAAGGTTAGTTTGGTTAAAATTTTATAAAAAAGTTTCGAAAGAAGAAGCTGGAGGGAAGATAATAATATTGATTTCTCTGAATGCCCAAGGAACTCTGCTCTTTTTGTAACAACTTCGTATTTATAATGTGAACAGCAATAGCAGCGGCACGTGAGCAGAAACTTTTAATGTGTTATATTATATCTGACAAGAATTGTAACTCCTAATCCCGGGTGATATAAGTTAAAATTGCTATAAATTTATGAAATCTTTGCATATGTAATAATAATAATAATAATATACTTAAAAGACAAGTTAATTCGTATATTATTATGCCCACGACTATTAACGGTATAATGAGAAAGCAATTAGAAACAATTGATGCAATTGCGTCCGTTCAACAAGCAGCCAAGAAAATGAAGGATAAGAATGTCAGTTCATTGGTCGTAATTGATGAAAACGGTAAGCCACAAGGTTTAGTTACTGAAAGAGATTTAGTCACAAAAGTATGTACGACTGATGTACCAGTTCATAGCATCAAAAATAAAGAAGTAATGTCTTCGCCTCTTATCACTATTAGTTCTGGTTCATCACCAACAAAAGCAGCAGATATAATGTTACAACACAATGTAAGGCATCTACTTGTTATTGAGAATGATAATGCGGATAAACCCATAGGAGTGATCACTCCGCTTGACTTTACAAGGAACCAAGAATATGTTGCTAATGAGGATAGAGAAGCCATCGAAAAGATGTTAGAATATTATATATGAATGTATATATCGCTCGTCTCAAGTAAGTATTTGCTTCTTCTTGTTCTCCTATCTTATTAAACAATATCTATTTGAAGTACCACTGTTTTATACAAGTATTATCAATACTGTGTGACATACTTGTATTCCTAAGTAGATTTTTCTTGATACAGATCTGAATCTATTATGCATCTAGACTTGTTTCGAGAACAAAATGAATAAATAAATTATATTATTTTTGAGGTTAGATATCTTGCCCAAGCAATGCTTGACATAAATTATATATGAAAATGATGGATTATGCAATTATCTTGATCTTGTTTACTGGTTTTTGAATACTGCTGTTATTGTAGTTCAATATTTATTCTTATGGTTTGCATGTTCTATCTTAGCAGAAAAGCTTTTAAATTATATAAATTTTGACTCGACCGTCTTAATTTAAATAAGTGCATTAATAATATCATCAGCCATAAGAATAACTTTGACATCGGGTAAATACTTTAACAAAGGCGTAAAAGCTCTTGATTCTCCTGATATAGGACATGTTGTAAGAGAAACCCCTGATAAAATAGTAGTTTTTGGTGGCAAGCATGAGAGATATGATATACCTAATTCTGAAATCCAGCAAGTTGGCGCTAATGTTCTAATTGGTCTTCCCCTCAAAGAAATTGTAAGTAAATATAAAGTTAACCGGGAAGACCCTCTGCCTACAAGTCGCAAAGACCCATGGACCTCTCCTTCTGGAAGAATTGATCTAGGTACTTATGAAAAGGAATATCCAAAATCATTATTTAACAAAGGGGTAAGAGCAAAGAACGAAGACCATGTTGGATATATAATGCGAGAAACCGATGATAAAATAGTAGTTTTTGGGGATCGTGGTTATAGGTATGATATCCAGAAATCACATATAATAGCAGTTGGAAGGAATGTGATACTTGATATAGACTTTCCTGAGATATTTAAGTATGAAGTTGATAGAAACGCTCCACTTCCTACAGGAGAACCAATTGATAAATTGGCATACGATGCATACCCAGAAGATCATCATGGACCCAAAGAATAAGATAGATCGACTTCTGAAAATTTTTGTCCAAAACGAAGGAAACAGAAAAATACAATTATCATATCTAGTATCTTAGTTGAATGATACTTTATAAGGTAATATCAATTAACTCGACAAGCAAGTATACAAGTCTAATTACTACATAACAAATACAATATTGGTTAGATTTTCTTGTCTACTCACACGCTAGCCAACCTTTAAGTTCTATACTGTCCAAGTGGGAGCCAAGTAAATAGCATGTCCTCTGACATAGATGATAATAATAATACCAATGATAAAACGCCTAAGGACAGTATCAATATTAATAAAAAAAGCGATAAAGCCAAACAACAAGCAGCCAAAACAACGAGCCTAAAAGTTGTAGAGGTAGCTGAACAGCGAGATGTTGGAAGAAAAATTGCCCGCATTGACCCAGATATTGCTGAGCGTTTGAGTATTTCTAGTGGCGACGTAATAGAACTGTCATCTGGAAGAAAAAAGACCACTGTTCTAAGCTGGCCAGCAAGGGAAGGCGATAGAGGAAAGCGTTTGATTCGTATTGATGGCTATATAAGAAATAAGTTAGATGTTGGAATTAATGATACATTAGAGATAAGAAGGGCAGAATCAAAAAATGCCAACAGTATAACATTTGCTCCAACTGAGCCACTTAGAATAGTAGGAGCAGAGGAGTATTTGGGGGAACATCTAAATGGACAGCTGATGACTAAAGGCGATACAATACCTATCAGTGTCATGGGCCAAAGAATAGATCTTGTTGTGATATCGACCAACCCTTCGGGTCCAGTTATAATTGGTGATTCAACTAAGATTACAGTTTCTGAAGAAAGCGCAAAGGCGGTGCAAATATCAAGTGAAGATGGAGTACCATCTATCACCTATGAGGATATAGGAGGATTAGGTGACGCTGTTGGAAGAGTTAGAGAGATGATAGAGCTTCCCTTAAGGCACCCGGAGTTATTCAAAAGGTTAGGGGTAGAAGCGCCCAAAGGTGTCCTGTTACATGGTCCACCGGGAACAGGAAAGACATTGTTGGCAAAAGCAGTAGCCAATGAAACAAATGCTAACTTTTACACTATAGGTGGACCTGAAATAATGAGTAAGTATCATGGTGAATCAGAGGAAAGATTACGAAATGTCTTTCAACAAGCAGAAAAGAATGCTCCTTCAATAATATTTATTGATGAAATAGATTCTATTGCACCAAAGCGTGAAGAAGTAACAGGTGAAGTTGAAAGGCGAATTGTAGCACAGTTATTGTCTCTAATGGATGGAATGTCTTCAAGAGGAAAGGTAGTGGTAATAGGAGCAACGAACAGAATTAATGCAATTGATCCAGCACTAAGACGTCCTGGAAGATTTGATAGGGAAATTGAAATAGGAGTACCAGACAGGAATGGTAGACTAGAAATCTTACAAATACATACAAGAGGAATGCCGCTTGACAAAGATGTTAATTTGGAAAAGCTAGCAGACATCTCCCATGGTTTTGTTGGGGCTGATTTGCAGGCTTTAGCTAAAGAAGCAGCAATGCGGGCATTAAGAAAGGTATTACCAGAAATCGATCTGTCATCTGAAAATATACCTGCTGATACTCTAAAGAAGATCATAGTCACAATGCAGGATTTTGTAGATGTTACAAAAGAAATGGAACCATCTGCAATGAGAGAGGTATTTGTTGAAGTTCCAGATGTAAAATGGGAGGATATTGGTGGTCTTTCTTCTATAAAGCAGGAACTACAAGAAGCAGTAGAATGGCCGCTTAAATACCAACGAGCATTTACATATACTGATGCTACACCTCCAAAGGGTATATTGCTTTATGGTCCTCCAGGTACTGGTAAGACACTCATAGCAAAAGCTGCTGCAAATGAAAGTGAAGCTAACTTCATAAGTATAAAAGGTCCAGAATTGCTATCAAAATGGGTAGGAGAATCGGAGAAAGGAGTTAGAGAAATATTTAGAAAATCCAGGCAGGCAGCGCCTTGTATTATATTCTTTGATGAAATAGATGCCATTGCTCCAATCAGAGGAGGAAATGTAGGGGACTCTCATGTGACTGAGAGACTCATAAGCCAATTATTAACCGAACTAGACGGGCTTGAAATATTAACCAATGTGATTGTGATAGCCGCTACAAATAGGCCTGATATTATAGACCCAGCATTATTGAGGCCAGGAAGGTTTGATAGACTACTTTATGTGCCTCCTCCAGATAGAGATTCAAGGGTACAGATTATAAAAATACATACAAAAAAGAAACCACTAGCTGAAGATGTTTCCATAGAGCAACTGGCAAATCATACAGACGGTTATACTGGTGCTGATATTGCATCGCTTTCCTCTGCTGCAGTTATGCTCGCTTTACGAGAATACGTATCAAAATATCCAAATCCAAATGAATCAGATAAACATCTACAAGAATTGAGAATTCGTATGGATCATTTCGAAGAAGCCATGAAAAAAATCAGACCATTGTCTACACAAGAGTTAAAGATGTACAAAACAATATCGGAACAATTTGGAAGACCAGAGATAGGAATCAGAGGACGGGGTTCAAGCAATATTAGTGACGCAGATATTTCTTCTTCTGCGATTACTTAACACCAAAGTTAAGATAAGCGATAGCCTATTTGGATATAACCTATGAAGATCCTCACTGAGCTGAAGGGGAAGCAGTTTTACTAGTTTTAGATCTGGGAACAGGTAATAGTATGTTGTTAAAGATGATAAATGCAAATCGTCCTAGCATTATTGGAATGGGTCTTGATGTATCGCTCTTGATAACACCATTAATATAATTGAACATGGCTCGAATAACTCACTTCTCTTCCTGCTATCTAAATTTGGAACTTTTGGTGTTATTGTGACAAGTATTGCTATGTGAGTCATGACCGCAAGCAATCAATCTACAACGAAGCCTTTTCACTGCTCAATCATGGAGGTGTAATTTGTAATTACTTTAGAAGTGTGGCTCTAGCCGCTATATATTCATAGTTTTCTTCTATGGGTGCCTTAATTTCGGTTCGTATTGAACTGTTGTCATAATCTAACATATTTCTTATTATACAAAATGATTTGCAAATACCAATGATTAAATCAGCATCTACCATAACTGTGTGGTTTTAATTGCAAATAAAATGATATGATTATTGGTCATACAATTGGATTATTCAGTATTATTTGATCCTTGCATTATTTCATAAAGGAACCATTTGCGACAATAACAATGTCTTGTCTAAAATGTCCTGGAGCAGGTTGCTAGTGGGAGAATCTCGGTTCTCATCACATATTTCTATTGCATCGCGTATCATTTTTGCTATATGGCCATTGTCTTCCATCAAGATCCGAATCATTTCTCCAGGAGGTACCAAGCTCAGCTATAGAAGCCAGGCTCGTTTCTTGTATTTAGCGAAGGTGACAGCCCAACTGGCATTATCTAAAGATCATATTTCGACAATGTCTATATCCATATTTTGGAATAATACATCATAGGCATACTACATTCATAGATAACAAAAAGTAAACCATGTCAGCTATGGAATCTTTTACCATTCCAAGATACAAAACAAATAGCGAATACGATAATAATACCTACAAAAAATGCCATCTAAGACCCTCTTTTTTTGTAATGATGATCTTGACATGAACAAGAACACGATTCCATAATCTTCTTGAACTGCTTAGTGAACCACCACCGCTGTGCGAACACAGAATGTCTGCTTGCAAATTATATTAATTTCTGATATTTTTTCATATTTAGTCTATTTGTCTAAATTGTAGAGCTAATGCCTAAATATCTAATTCTAATACACAGGTGCACAAAAGCAACAATAAACGAGTAAGCGAGTACAATGCGGTAGCAAATATCCCCTTGTTCATTGTTCTCTCTTCTGGCGTATCACTGCCGCATTGTACTACCTATCGTCGCTGCCACCACCTCAATGGCCTACGGTAGTTTAGATATCAAATCTCAATAAGCAACGGGACAATGGAAACACACTAATCCACTTGTCCTGATATTATCATATAATGAGACTTAACATTCAAATTCCCACATAGATGATATAACAATTATTCAAAAATATGGTGCAAGGTCTTTCAGAAGGAGGATCAACAACTAAAAAAGGAAATAACAATAATGATGCCTCTTCTACTCCTCCTACTTGAGAATATGGATATGATCTCTCATCATTGCCCATTCATCGAACACCCAAAATGGCTATAGATATGGAGCAAATTAACGCCGTCTTTGACTGACAGTTGTCTAAGGACTTTCCTGATTGGGAGACATTATATAAAACTCAAAGGCAGAGACTATGCCCTTGATTCCGATTTAGAAAATTAATTAAATCAAAGAAACATTACCAAGGGTAAATTCCGTGACCTTGGTCCGTAAATTTTTTGTTTATTAAGATCTCATTACTATGCATAGCTCTATTATTTCATCTTCTTTAGCTCTTGTATTTTAGCTGCAACTAGATCAAATCCTTGTTGCCAGAATTCATCATTTGAGATGTCAATCCCTGACTCCTTAAGCAAATGTTCGGGCTTTTGCGAACCTCCTGCAGACAATATATTAAGATATTTTGGAATAAATGACTTTCCTTCTGACTTGTACTGCTGGTATAATGAGACAACCAACAAATTTCCAAATGAATATGCATAACAATAGAATGGAGTATGATAAAAATGTGGTATGTAAAGCCATTCCCATTGAAACTCATCAGTAACATTTACTGAATCCTCAAACTGTTGTTTTAGATTATTGAGATATAATTCTGAAAGCATATCTATCGTAGCATTCTGTTCGGCCACAATTCTGTGTGCATCAATTTCAAAGAGAGTAAAGTATGCTTGGCGCATTATGGTTGCATACATATCATCTATTTGTTGTGCAAGTAGTATCTTTCGTTCTATCTTAGTTAACCTTTCAGACAACTTATCATTGAGAAGCATTTCTGCAAATACTGATGCTGTCTCAGCTAATGGGAGAGGAGCATGCCACACAGTCAGTGGTTTATCAGATGCGGTCATGCTATGAATTGCATGTCCAAATTCATGGGCAATAGTAGAGACGTCTCTAGATTTCCCATCAAAATTCAATAACACATATGGAGTGATTTTTGGTGATATCGAAGAACAGAACGCACCACCTATCTTGCTCTTTCTTATTTCAGAATCTATATGCTGCTCATTAAACACTTTCTCAGCTAATTCTCTGAATTTTGGATCGAAATCTTCAAACGTTTGTAGTACTGTATCAACCGCTTCACCGTAAGTAAACCTCTTCTGATCTGAAGCCTTTATTGTTAAAGGAGCATATAGATGGTATCTCTGTAATTTCTTCACACCAAGCATCTTTGCCTTTTCTTTAAAATATTCTTGGAAAACTTTCGAATTACGTTCACAAACATCCAGAAGAGTATATACAGTTGTATCGTCTAAGTTATTCTGTGTATTTGTGACTGAAATCGGTGATTTAAATCCGCGCATGTTCAAGCATTCATTGCGCCATTCAATTATGCGGTTCTGGTAAATTTCACCTAATACACCACTATTTTTCTTGTAAACTTCCAAAAGTGATTTGTATGCCGCTTCTCGTTCCTCTGCCTTTGTACTACGTGTAAGAGTAACCAATTTTTCCCGAGTGGTGAAAGTCTTTGTTATTGACTTTCTGCCTCTTTTAAGTTTCATGACATATTCGAAACCGCTAGTCATTCTATCATAAATCTTGATAAGAGCACCGGTCCCTGTAACTTCTAGGGTATTAATGATCTTCTCTTCTGGTTCTGATAATGTATATTTCGCAAGTAGCCGTAGATGTTTAAGGTGTTCTTGGTAGACAGGAGATACTGACTCTATCAAACGTTGTGCATTTTCTTCATCAAGTTCTTTTTTGAACCATAAATCAAAGAAGAGAAGTCTGTTGGCGATATCGGATCCGAATGTTGCCATTCTTGTTTGAAGTGCAGCCCGTTCATTTGATGACGTATCAGCTGCATAGCTTAAATGGGCATAACCACCAGCTATGCTAACCTTTTCTGATATTTCTTCAAATAAATGAAGAAAACTTTCGAATTCTGCTGATGAAATATTATTATTAAGTTCCGCTCTCCTCGTTTCAAGTTGCCCTACCTTGGTTGTAATGGATTTCAGAAAACCTTGAAATTCTTTTTCAGTCGGATCCTTAATAAGGTCGTCTAATTTCCAAGATCCAATTTTAGGTGTGGATAAGAGAGCCATAGAATACGTAAAGGAGAAATAATGACTTATTAGTGTATGTCTTAATAATTAAGCAGAAGATAGTGCTTGTATAGTCATTGTCGATTGTGTGCTCTGAAATTCGAAATAATGAGCCAAGGGTAATTATTCCACATAAACTGTTTTCTCAGAATCGTCTATCAAGGATTCTGACGTCAAGTAATTGATTATATAATGTACAATACCATAGTCGAGGCAGTTATACATGAATTAATAAATGATAAAATCATAGTACAACAAAAGAAATCTACACCTGATAATCCAGATGATAAATACGAAGTAACATAAAATCTAGATAAAATATGCAAGGATTTTCGAGATAGTGGTTTATCTTTTTAGAGCAATTCTATGATAACAATTGGTACCATACATATTTTTGACATACTGCTCATACTTTCTCTAGTCTAAAATAATTAACCATTATTCTTTTTTCTCATTTTGTTTTAGCTGTGAGATAGTGACATCTAATAATGTATATGAAATTCATAGATGTCAGCATGACAATTTTGAGTACGTAGTTGCAAGGACAAATAAATCCACAGAGGAACAGGTAAAAAAAGACGTTGAGACAATGAATGAAATGTTAAGTGAGGAAGCAAAGTCTCAAGGGATAAGGTATGTCTTCTCTCTGGGACCTACGCCAGATACGATAAAGAAGCTCACGAGTAAGATCCAGAAAGGAGGAGAAGAACAGCAACCATTTTCAATTCTTGGCTAAATCAGCTACTTATTATATGTAATATCCGTAGTTTTGCGATATTCTGATGAATAGAAACTAGTCTAGTTATATCATCTTGTCAATCAGCTTTTTTGGTTATACGTATCACATTAGTGTAGAACGATGATCATGATGGCCCAGACTAAGATACTACCATACTATATCCGGTGACTGAAATGCGTATAGTTGAATAGCTTTATTCTACATTCTTAGCGCATACCTTCAGTTTGATGTGAGATTTTATGAAATACATGTTATTTAGCCGATGGCATCCCAGCCCGCATCTGACAACTACCAATATGTTCAATCACCATTAGGAATCAGCACTTAAACTATCTTAGTAAAAAATATAATATATGTCTCTTAAGCTAACCATAATAATTGTATTAGCACAGATACATTTTGAGTAATGAAATTTGTAGCTTTAGTATCTTTCGTAGCTTGTGCGGCATTTATGATTACAACGGTAGCAGCATTAGCACTGCCATCTCCAAACGGTATATTGGATGGATTTAAAGTAACCGATGCCAATTGTATTCAAACAAGAGACAATAGTCAATATATCCAACTTTATAATGGTTCAAATGCGACAATCATTAGCAATCCAAGCAATATCCAGTCATGCGGTTAGTGACCACTCAAACTTAAACATAGATCTAATTAAAATGTGATATATACATAGAACTGCTACTAAGATCATATTACCTTAGAATGTTCAATCTACCAAGCAACAGAATACCCACTTAGAATTAAGTGCATGAAATGGAAATTTGAGCTTATTGCTTAGCGTTAGTATTTTACCTATAAACTGTTGTTATTGTTATGGTCCTTTGAACTATTATTATTATGAATACAAAGTGAGGATAAGTACTTCACGAGTCCTATTATGGCACAGTGGCATCAATATACGTTATTCTGGAAGCCATAATCTTATAGTGTCATATTTCAATATCTACCACGAGTAGATAAAGCTAAAAATCTGAACACCTAAATATTTACGAAGAAAATTTCTGAACTTGTAGTTATTATGATATATGATATCTGCTATTACTACCATTGCACTATCATTATTACAACAATAGCACGAGCATTCCCGTGTAATGGAAATAATGGAAATAATGGAAAAGAATACTGTGCTGGCTATCATGATGGAGCGGTTCAAGCTCATAGGGACTTTAAAACTGCTGATGATATGGATGTTGACCAACATCAATGTAAAGGTAGTACAGAATACTGTAATGAATACGATAAAGGATAAAGCGACGAGGAAGCCTTTCTAGGCTAGACTTATTGTTTTATAAACATATATCTGGTATTTTCATTATATCCTATATCAGACATCGGGATGACTTTAAATCCATTATCATGCAAATATTTCATTTCTTGATCAAACAAACTAACATCAGTGCTATCTATGGCTTTATTATTATCTATAGAATGGTATGCAATTATTGGAATAGCATCTATTACACCATTTTTATTGTATGCTTGCTGACTATTTACCTCTTGTATAAATCTTTGAAATATCGCAGCGTTGTTATAATTATATTTTCTGTCTACTGCATTATGACTCCATTCTCTAATTGAATATCTATTTGCAAAAGTCAATGTACCATTGTCAAAATATGTTCTACAATCAGTCTGACTGGATTGGTTTTTGTAGCCATCACAGCGTAGAAACATCAAAGGGGCAAACCCGTTATCTGCAAGGTTATAATATTTTGAAATTTCGTTTATTACAGTGGGATTATTCCATTCATCTCCATGTG
>DATFDI010000160.1:0-6128 GCA_035252175.1 Nitrososphaeraceae archaeon | reverse complement strand
CCCGGTAAGATTCCCGGCGTTGACTCCAATTGAACCGCAGGCTTCACCCCTTGTGGTGCTCCCCCGCCAATTCCTTTAAGTTTCAGTCTTGCGACCGTACTCCCCAGGCGGCAGACTTAACGGCTTCCCTGCGGCACTGGGTTGGCACGAAGCCAACCCATCACCGAGTCTGCATCGTTTACAGCTGGGACTACCCGGGTATCTAATCCGGTTTGCTCCCCCAGCTTTCATCCCTCACCGTCGAGCGCGTTCTGGCAAGCCGCCTTCGCCACTGGTGGTCTTCTATGGATCAACGGATTTTACCCCTACCCATAAAGTACCGCTTGCCTCTCCCGCCTCCTAGCCCTGTAGTATCCTCCGCAGCCCATCTGTTGAGCAGCTGGATTTAACGGAAGACTTGCAGGACCGGCTACGGATGCTTTAGGCCCAATAATCGTCCCGACCACTCGGGGTGCTGGTATTACCGCGGCGGCTGACACCAGACTTGCCCACCCCTTATTCTGCACCATTTGTAGAGGTGCCAAAAGATTTCCTTAGCGGAAACCACTCAGAGTAACCCTGTCAGGCTTTCGCCTATTGCAGAGGTTTCGCGCCTGCTGCGCCCCATAGGGCCTGGGCCCTTGTCTCAGTGCCCATCTCCGGGCTCCTCCTCTCAGAGCCCGTACCGGTAACAGGTTTGGTGGGCCATTACCTCACCAACAGCCTGATCGGCCGCAGTCCAATCCAGGGGCCATGTAGGTTTTGGCCATGATTCATTCCAGAGTTCATGACCTATCGTGGTTTATCCTCAGTTTCCCGAGGTTATCCACGTCCCCTGGGCATGTTGACTACGTGTTACTGAGCCGTATGCCACGTATTACTACGTTGACTCGCATGGCTTAGTCCCACTCTGATAGCAGTCGGGTCCGGCAGGATCAACCGGAGTCAATCCTTTTCTTTTTATTATACTTTAATTAAAGAGTACGGCCGGACAATAGTTATTATATTGTGCGGGTGTATACATCACATGTGTATGCACATACTATGACCAACGTCAGATTCAATTATTATACAATCGAATCTCCATGTTATGAGCGTAACTGGAGGTCGGTGAATCACAGACTGGCACCACGACCAAATTCATCACTGACGCCGCCTTGCTTGTTACGTTCAGGAATTATTCTTACAACAAAATTCGAATATAAACCTTAGCATAATATACAGATGCCAATCGTTTACACATTCATATTGATATTATAAAAAGGACTAAATGTATAATCTAGGCACATAATTGATAATTTCCTGTTAATTGTAGCTTTGTGTAGATAAGCCAAATAAACAAATAAAAGATTCGAAATTCAACTTCCTTCTAATATATGTTATATTCTGACGTTCAGAGAATTTATAAAAGTAAGACTCACAAATCAAAAATGCTATACCGCAGAGCTATGAAAGTATTTGCTGGAGGGGTCAATCATAACATCAGATTTTTTGAACCTTATCCGTTCTTCGCGTCTTCCGCTAAGGGCAAATATCTGTATGATGTTGATGGAAACAAATATACTGATTATTGGATGGGACACTGGGCACTTATTCTTGGTCATTCTCCAAAGCCAGTCGTAGAAGCTCTCTCCCACCAGAGAAAGAACGGCACCTTGTATGGAACCGCTAACCAGGTCAGTATAGAGCTTGCAGAATTAATTAAGAAACTTATGCCTAGAGCAGAACTTATGAGATTCTGTAGTACCGGGGCGGAGGCAACCATGTATGCAGTACGTCTGGCGAGAGCCAAGACTGGAAGAAGGGTAATTGCAAAAGTTATAGGAGGCTGGCATGGGTTTAATACGACCTTGATGCAGACCGTAAATCATCCTTTCGAAGACCAGGAAGGACCTGGCATCATAGAGGATGATGGTCGATTCGTAGAATCATTGCCTTTTAATGACCTCGATAGATCACTGAAGGTCCTAGAATCCATCAAGGACGATTTAGCGTGTATTATCATCGAGCCAATTCTTTGTAGTGCAGGATGTATCTTACCGATTGACGGATACTTACAAGGTCTACAACATTTTGCTCAGAAGAATGGCAGTTTGTTCATATTAGACGAAATAGTAACTGGTTTTAGGGTATCGATTAATGGTGCGGCATCTTTATATCGACTTGAACCAGACTTGTTTACAATAGGGAAAATAGTAGGTGGAGGTCTGCCAATTGGAGCTGTTTGTGGCAGGAAAGAAGTGATGTCTCTTGCCGATCCTGTTTTGATGAGAGAAAAACAGCTACGTTGTGCAATAGGCGGAGGGACGTTTTCAGCCAATCCGCTGAGTATGACAGCAGGCCTTGCTACTCTTACATACTTAAAAGATAATAAAATTAAACTCTATGGAAAACTCGATAGGTTAGGATATCTTGCAAGGAATGGTCTAACTAAGCTATTTTCAGAAGCAAAAATACATGCAGACATAACAGGAACCGGGTCTCTTTATCTAGTACATTTTCTTGAGGACACGTCGAAAAAAATAACCAATGCAACGGACGTTGCAATGTCAAATAAGGATCGTCTCACGAAGTATCACACAGCATTGATGGCCAATTATGGAATCTTCTTTTTGCCACTAAAAATGGGCACGTTCTCTGAGAGCCACACCGAAAGCGATGTTAAGAAACTGCTTTCTGTGACTCGTTCTATAATTAGCTCTGGAGTCATTTCGAGAAATGAAGATCAGCATCACGCTTCATAAGAGTTTGTGCAACCATCAGTGCGTCTGACACCATACCAAATCAAGGAAGCCGTGTATTTTGGACCTTCAGTAATTAAGAAATATCCTGCAAATAGAGCTCTTTTTTGAATAAGTGAGTAATTATTAAATAATCCTGAACAAAATGAAAAAGTGCCGAAGTGCAGTCTAAAACACAAACACATTCTGAGTATTAATTTATAAGTTTGCTTCATGGATTCTAGCTTAGATGTTTCAGCTGTTTGGTGAAGCCTGTGAAGATCTGCTCTCTCAATTCATCGAGGTTAGAACTAAGACGCTTGAGCTTTTCAAGCCATTAAATATTGAAGATGCAGTTATACAGTCCAGTACATTTGGTAGTCCACCAAATTGGCATATTGCTCATGTAACTTGGTTCTTCCATAAGATTTTGGAGAAATATGGAGAGAAAATTTCTTCGAATGACAAAGTCAATTTAGAATACCTCAATTCTTATTATCAGAAATTCGGCAATATACTCCCTAAATCAGAGAGAGGCAAATTTCCTCGCCCTACCGTACATCAGACAATCAAATATCGGTCATTTATAGAAGAGAAAATCATATCGTTTTTAAAAACGGCACAGTCTTCTAACAAACTATCTGAAGAACTTAGATATGACATCTTGTTAGCTAATCAGCATGAGATGCAACATCAAGAACTAATGATCTATGACTTCCAGCATTACTTCCATCGGTTTCCAGATCCAGAAGACAACTACAAGCCTGTGAAGATCATTGACAGGCCACCTGAACATTTCATGAAAATCGAAAAACCAGCAGGAATGGTGCAAATTCCAGGTGGAATATACAAGATGGGGTTTGATGGTGACCAGTTTTGTTATGACAATGAGACTCCTGAACACAAGGTCTATTTGAATTCTTACAAAATAGATATTGCACCAATAAGCAATGCGCAGTTTATGGAATTCATCAATGATAACGGCTATCGCCATTCCAGATTTTGGCTGGCCGATGGATGGGATCAAGTAATAGAAGAAAATTGGTCCGCCCCTCTTTACTGGGAATGGAATTCAGGTGCATGGAGGAAAAAAGATTTCCGGGGATTAAGAACAATTAATCCAAATGAACCTGTAACTAACATTAGTTATTATGAAGCTGATGCATATGCAAAATGGGCATGCAAAAGGCTTCCAACTGAAGCAGAATGGGAAAAAGCTGCGAGTTGGAATGAAGATCTACAGAAGAAGACTCTATATCCATGGGGAAATGACAAGCCCACTCCAGCACATGCAAATCTTCTGGAATCGCATTTATGGGGGCCCTCCAGTCTTGGTGCCTATCCGACCGGAAAGAGCTACTTTGGTTGTCATCACATGCTAGGAGATGTGTGGGAATGGACATCGTCAGAGTATACGCTGTATCCTGGATTCAAATCGAAGTTCTCAGAATATACAGACAAATGGGCAATAAACCAAAAGGTGCTCCGCGGTGGTAGTTTTGCCACTCCTGCAAAGCAAATAAGAAATACTTATAGAAATTATTTCAAACCACACGAAAGGATACTCTTCGCTGGCTTTCGTTGTGCTGAAGATGTATAGCTAATCATCGTCTTATAATTAGCAGATCACGGTTTAAATGATTCTAAGTTGGACAAAAAACCGCCAAATCGAACCATTTTCGTTGATCAATAAAATTCATTTTTAACTCAAAACAATTATCCTCAGCTAATTTTCTTATTTGTTCAAGAGAATATTTGTAAGAGTTTTCTGTATGAATCGATTCTCCTTCTTTAAATCTAAATGATTCTTGAATAAGCTTAACATGGGACTCCTGATCTCTCTTCGAAACCAAGTGCATTTCTACTCTTTGCTCCTCTAAGTTGTAAAATGCGTAGTGCTCAAAGCTTTTTATGTTGAAGTCTCCCTCGAGCTCTCGATTGATCCTAGAAAGCAAATTTAGATTGAATCTTTGTGTTATTTTAGCCTCGTCATTATAAGCTGAATTCAATATTGCTGGGTCTTTCTGGAGATCAAATCCCACCAATAAGAGATCAGTTCGTTCCATCTTGTCTCTTAGCATTTGAAAAAATGATAGAGCATCTGCAGGTTCAAAGTTTCCTATACTCGAGCCCAAAAAAAGTATTAGCTTATTAGAAGGAACGTGAGATTCTAGTGCTATAAGATCAGTTGCCCTATCTAAGCCATTCGCATAATCCGAAGAAATCCCAGTTATATGAAGACTTGGATAGTCTGAGGACAGTCTTCTTATAGATTCTGAAAGCATGCTATGAGATACATCTATGGGAAAATAGTGAAGGTAAGCTTGTCTTTGTAGTACGTGATCAAATACTATCCTAGTTTTAGAAGCGCTTCCACTACCTAGCTCTACCACACTTAAATCATCCGAGAACAGACTCACAACCTCAGGCAGTCTTTGTCGTAGAATATCGGCTTCAGTTCGGGTAATATAGTACTCTGGCTGAACACATATTTGTTCAAATAAAGACGAACCTATTTTATCGTAAAAATACTTTGACTTAAGGCTTTTCCTATGAAGACTCAGACCATGCTTTACATCCCATGCAAACTCGTTTAGTAATGGTTTGGATTTGCCAAGTTCGTATATTCTCTGTGTTTTGGTCAATCTAAACTGGGTTGACTGTATTTTTATCCATTTATAACATTTTAGGTCACTTAGTTATCTATATGGGTATGTGAGGGTAATCGGTAGATATAACTGAACAAATGATATGACTGATATGCTGATACCTCTGATTGGTATACTTGCAACTATATTCGCGATCTGTAGTACTATTCCACAAATCATTAAAGGTATTAAGACTAGAAAAATGGATGATGTATCAGCACTCTTGATTGTGGCCTTAATAGTAGGACTTTCGTTGTGGGTAGTTTATGGAGTTGCTAAAAGTGACATCGTTATTATCGGTGGAAATTCAGTCGGTGTAATATTGAATACAATGTTATTGTTGCTAAAAATAAAATATTCGCGTGAACCTATGGATTAAATATCATAACTAACCCACCATTTCGTTCTTATGCCTGTTGGTCGTAGTGCAGACTTGCTTCACTAGCTGCATAGGGTTCAGACATTGTGCTATGACATATCTACTACAAACATAATTTAGCACTAATCAGCAAACTGCTGGTTGGGATATTCTGAACAATGGGAACAGTAACCTTATATTTACTGCAGCCTACGTAAACTATATTTTGCTTTCAGGTATATTTATTTGAGACGACAGGATATCGTCGGATCTTGCTAGTTGCTGCCTATATCTCCTATAATCTTGATCCACTTCCACAGCAGCTGTTAATATTTTACTCTTTATAGATTTGGAAGATTGTAAGAACATGCGAGTATCTTTTGGTAAACAATGTCCTCCAATTCCTTCTCTTGGTTCTAGAAT
>DATFDI010000159.1:0-2580 GCA_035252175.1 Nitrososphaeraceae archaeon | reverse complement strand
TGTAATTGGTTTTCCAAAATCAAACATTGCTTTGTATAATCCAAGCTTATCTCCAATGTATACTAAAACAGCACTGGCTGCTCCTCCAAAATCAGTCAATACCTTTCCCATAAACTGCTGAAGCTTCTCATCGTCAATTGTCGGTATTTGTGATGGTGACGGAGTTTCCATATGCGTGATATATGAAATATACCAACTTTATAAATATGACTTACTTATTTCTACATCAAATATCATTACAGAATATCATTAGAAAAAAACATTTACAGTTATGCCTTTCTTTATCAGGCTTGCTTCGTCTTATAACTTGTCACGATGATGGTAAAAGCATTGTTTATTTGTACATAACTTTCCCATAGCCATTGTAGCTATTTTGGCAGTTAGCATAAGAGTTAGTAATATTCTCCGTGGCTCAGACTATCATTAGTCAACAATAGTCTGGCTTTGTTCTCGCATAAATTGCATCAGATAATATGGTCCTCCTGTTCCCTTGTATGTTGTACCTGAATCTTTCCATCCTCCAAATGACTGACATCCTACCATAGCTCCCGTAGTAGCACCAACAGATCTATTAATGTATACTACCCCACATTCAATATTCTGAAGAAATCGGTTAATTTCATCCTCATTGTCGCTATAAATTCCTGCAGTAAGTCCATATTCTGATTCATTACATAACTGTATGGCCTCGTCAAAATCTTCATAGTCGGTAATACAAAGAATTGGTACAAATAATTCCTCTCTAAATAATCTGTGACGTTTGGGCAAACCATCTATGATTGTTGGTTCTGTATAATAACCATACTTAAGATCAGCATCTTTTATAACAGAGCCACCCACTAATATTTTGCCATCCTTCTGTGCAAGTTTCACATATTTCTGATAATTCTTATAAGCAATTGAGTTAATCACAGGACCTAAGAAAGTAGTAGATTCAAGTGGGTTGCCAATACGTAAACTTTTTGTCATCTTTACAAGTTTTTCAAGAAATTCGCTCTTTACATTTTTTTGTACATATACACGGGAGCACGCACTACATTTCTGCCCTGAAAAGCCAAACGCTGATTTAGATATTCCTCCAATAGCTTTATCGAGATCAGCACTTTCTGTAACTATTACAGGATTCTTGCCTCCGAGCTCTGCAATTATAGGTCGCGGCTTTAGTTTATTAGATTCACATCTTAGTCTGTAACCTACTTCTCTGGAACCCGTAAATATAATCCCTGTAATGTCCTTGTTATTGAGTATTGTCCGACCAACTTTATTTGCAGAGCCAGTTATAAGATTCAATACTCCGTCAGGTAATCCTGCCTGTTTCATGATCTCCACAAATTTATATCCTATTAGTGGGGAGTTACTTGCTGGTTTTATTATTATCGTATTTCCAGTAATGATAGCGCCAATACTCATCCCAACTAAAATTGCAGCAGGAAAATTAAAGGGCGCAATTACTGCCCAAACACCATATGCTTTCATCACACTCTTGCTCTTTTCATTTGGATATGCACTTTTAGTTTGAACTATAAATCCATTATTGATTTCCATCTCTTCAGAATAATATCTAATAAAATCAATAGCCTCATCAATATCACTTATTGCCTCATATCTGTTTTTACCATTTTCATAAGAAACCCATGCGGCTAACTCAAATTTGCGACTGCTCATTATATCTGCTGCAATTCTGCAAATTTCTATACGCTTCTTGTAATGTATTCTACTCCAGCTCTCAAATGCTTTTTTTGCAGCCGTGATTGCTTGCTTTACACGGTTAGTAGAAGCATTAGGTAAATATCCAAGAATTATACGAGTATCTATAGGAGATACATGTACAAAGTTTTGTGATGAAGGAACATATTGGCCATCAATAACCATTGCATATTTTTTGCCAAATTGGGACTTGATACTTTCAACTGCCTCCACATATTTATTATGGAATAGGTTTTCTTGATTTGAGCTCATCATTTTATTGAATGTGTTCTCATTGTTATAATGGCTCATCAAATAATATTATTGCGATTGATGCTTAAAAGTTATCAGTTTTTCAATACATAATTTTATAGCATCATATAATATAGCCATGGTGCTTCTTGTGATACGTTATACTGCATATGTTAGTTTCCCACTAATGTATAATGTACTGAATAATATGGACAAAATACTATCTTTTTAACAAAACAGAAATAAATGGTGTATTAAAAATCTGGCTACTTAGTGTAATACTCAAATTTGATCATCTCTAATAACCAAGCAGAAAATAAAGGATAGGCTAGAAAAATTCTGCCTACTAGGTTGTTAGGATAGCAAGCGCAAGATAGTGTATAGTCAAATGCACAACAGTAAATTCATGTATTTGTGTTATCCATGTTTGAAGTTCATAGTCATCCACTAGCTGTCTGTAGGGAATAAGCCTTTTTGAGATCCTCGTCAGTATGGATCTCCTCTCTTTTTGGTTTTTTATTCGCAAACCTTGGTTTATATCTTCCAAGCAGTATGGAATTTCCAACTACTGTTACAGAACTCATTGCCATTGCTAAGCCTGCAAGCATAGGAAGCCATCCAAATATCCCAACACCCATAAAA
>DATFDI010000158.1:0-31466 GCA_035252175.1 Nitrososphaeraceae archaeon | reverse complement strand
TAGAATTAACCCAACTATGTCAGTTCTGCTTCTATATTTCATAAGAATGTTTTATTAGATCTGATATTTATAAGGAGCCGTACTTTCGATCATTTTATTTGATCATATTATTCGATCGATGATGTGATCATTGTACTAGATCAAATATTGCTTTTTTTATGATCTAATACCATTTTATTCTATAATACATCTTTGCTATGGATAGATTAGAATTCACCTGATTTATTTGACTTGCATTACCTTATTGCAATATATATAATAACAGAATGGAGTGGTCAGGCGCATATAATGAATATGTAGAGTGTATTTTGTTTACTTTCACCACTTCCTCTAAAATATTACTGTTCTTTAGATCCGTAGCACATTTTGTGCAGAACCATCCCCAAATCTTGCAATGCTAAACTTTGGAAAATAGCATTCATTATTTGGGAATCCATTTTATGTTAATGGGGCCAGTGGGATTTGAACCCACGACCGCCAGCGCCCCAGGCCTATACCTCTTTTATAGGAGATGGTATCCTAGACCAAGCTAGACGATAGCCCCTTTTAAGAGTCAGTATGGGTAACCTCTTTTAAATGTACAGTAATTTTTCAGAAAAAACGTAAGAATATATGATAGTGATTCGGATCGTAACATGCCGAACTAGTTTCAACATATAAGAGATATCACGAGAATGATACTTTGGCATATAAATCATTATATTTAAATTTCTTTACGATATTATTGACTGTTCGCAGAACTTACCGCTAAATCTACTAAATAACACTTCATTATACTAATCATATTTTGCATATCTTTCCATAAATCCTCCCTCTGGTTGTTCTTTAATATTCTGGCCTGTGAAATGGAGAAATACATCATTTAATGTAGCAGTTTTATATTCTACTGATTCAGTATCAATCTGTTCTAAAATAATTGGAATGTTGTATTTAGCATTGTCCACAGATAAAGTAAAAAAAGTATCGTCGTTCACATGTTCAATTTTACGCACAAATGTGAAGCGCTTTAGTGTTTCAATATTAGCTGGATTATTTTGTTTTGCTTTCAGTTTTATAATATCACTCCCAATCATAGATTTTAATTTTGATGGCGTGTCCAATGCAATTATTTTTCCTTTATTTATAATTCCAATCCTATCACATAACATATCTGCTTCTTCCATATAATGTGTTGTTAATATTATAGTAATCTTTTCTTCCTTTACTAATTGTTGTATATACTTCCACATTGATTCTCTGCTACTCGGATCGAGGCCCAATGTTGGCTCATCAAGAAAAATTACTTTTGGTTTATGTATAAGGCCTCTTGCAATCTCTAACCTTCTGCGCATTCCACCAGAATATTTCTTGACTTGATCGTCCTTTCTTTCAGTCAGTCCTACTAATTCTAATACCTCGTCTATACGACTTTCCCTAGTATTCCTAGGCACACCATATAACAAAGAACTAAGTTTTAAATTTTCATATCCTGTAAGCATATCATCACTGCTTGGAGCCTGAAATACAATACCTATACTAGTTCTTACTTTGGAGGACTCCTTTATAATATCATAACCATTTACAATAGCGGTACCAGAGGTAGGCTTAAGCAAGGTTGCGAGCATATGTATTATAGTTGTTTTACCAGCACCGTTTGAGCCCAGAAGTCCAAAGATTTCGTTTTCATGTATGTCAAGATTTAGTCCATCGACTGCGATCAAGTTCTCGTATCGTTTAACAAGATTCCGAATTATTATCAATCATTCTAATAGCTCAAGGGGAAATATTATGGTTATCTTAAGATGTAATAAACATACGATAGCAGTACGGATATAAGATAACGCTGTTAAAAGAAAAAATGTAAGAGATATTTACTTGCCTATTTTGAACATTTTTGTTCCGCATACAGAACAAATTCCCTGCGTTGCAGGCTTTCCGTTTTTCATTGTGACTTTTTTCTCATCATTCATTGATCTTTTTGATTTGCACTTAACACAATATGCTTCCATGGGAATGCAAATAGTTAGGCAGGATAAAAAGAGCGGTGTATAAAATGATTGGCATAAAGCCTAGATTGACTTTGCCTAAAACAACTTAGTGAGGATAACAGACTATTTAAGTTGTATAAAGATTGGCGTAAAGCTTTACATTTATTAAATTATTAATAGACAACAATCATTCATTCACAAATATATCATAGAATTAAGCATATTTACTACAGAATAGTAGATTAAGATCTCTTAAGAATTAAACGATAATTTGAATATAACATTTTTCTATAGTTTAACTTTTAACAGACCTTTTGAATAATCGTTGCGACCTCATAGCTTTCGATAGTAAATACTAAGCCACCGTTATGAATAATCGCAACCACTCTTAACTGCAGAGGTGACTATATCAAACAAATTGCCAATATCTTCATTCATCAATTATTGTACACAAGGTTTGATAACCAAATAAACCATTCGGATCAGATGGAATTTTATATACTCTTCAGTATGCATCATTTAGAATATGTATATTCAATATTTTCAGAATTCAGCATTATTAATATTTTTTAATAGTAACAAATCATTAAACTAAAAAGCTACTGATGCTTTTTATGATGTATTATTATCATTGCTTTGCTGAGCCTCGTTCTTGGTATGAGTATTTTTCATATGATTTTTTAATTCACCCATGCTACCACCAGTATCAAGGTTACAAGACGGACATCTCCAAATTACTCCAACAATTCCCATTTATATCTAATGATGTCATATCAGATACAGATTATTATTTTTTCCTATAAGTAAAAGTTAAAGTGATTCAGTTGCAAAAACGTATTGGGGCTATGCGATATTTTAAATTAGGAAGAACTGGAAGATTCACATATTTAGATGAGTGCAAAAGATTTTTACGATAAAGTATTAAGGTTATTGAGGCAACATCACGACTGGTTTAATAAATCAATTCCACTTATTGCAAGTGAAAATATACCAAGCCCAGCTGTAAGGGAGGCAATATTATCTGACTTTGGAAATAGATACGCAGAAGGATGGCCAGGCGAGAGGGTTTACGCTGGTTGTACTTACATAGATCAGGTTGAGATAATTTGTAATGATTTAGCGAAAAAGCTTTTTAGAGCAGAATTTGCCGATTGTAGAGCTACCTCAGGAGTAGTTGCAAATCTTGCAATTTATGCTGCTTTTTCAAATCCTGGTGATTACATGATGGCTGCCTCTATTCCTAGTGGCGGACATATTTCTCACGGAAAAAGAGAACACTTTGGCACTGCAGGTCTTGTACATGGATTGAATATAGAACACTATCCATTTTCAAAGGAAGAGATGACAATAGAGATTGATGCTACAAAAAGAAGGATCGAAGAAATGATTCGTGATGGTAAGGCGCCAAAAATAGCAATGTTTGGAGGAAGTTTATTCCTTTTTCCCCACCCAGTAAAAGAATTATCCGATTTTATGCACGATCATAACATCTATATTAATTATGATGGAGCCCATGTCGCTGGGCTGATAGCTGGAGGAGAGTTTCAGGATCCATTAGGGGAAGGGGCGGATTCCATGACAATGAGCTCGCATAAGACTCTCTGGGGACCACAGGGTGGAATTATTGTATCATTTGAAAAACACGCAGACGCGATCAAAAAAGCGATTTTTCCAGGTAATACAAGTAGTCATCATTTACATCATGTTGCTGGAAAGGCTATTGCACTAGCTGAATCATTAGAATTTGGAAAGGAATATGCAAAGCAGGTGATTAAAAATGCCAAGGCACTTGCAGAAAGTCTGGTCAAATATGGTTTTGGAGTATTGGGGGAAAAACGAGGATATACTGCATCACATCAAATGGCAGTAGATGTTTCAAAGTTTGGTGATGGTGGCAATATTGAGAAGAATCTGGAAAAGGCCAACATAATTTTGAATAGACAACTACTACCTGGAGACATCAAGGCAGGACGGCATTATATGCATCCAAGTGGAATAAGAATAGGTGTTTCTGAAATAACCAGGTTAGGAATGAGGGAAAGCGAAATGACTGAGATCGCTAGTTTAATAAAACGTGTAGTAGTAGACATGCAGGATCCTCACATAGTAGCAAAAGATGTTATTGACTTTAGAAAACAATTCCAAAGGGTGGAGTATGCATTCGATAATGCGATTGGCGCCTACGAGTACATAACCCTAGTTAACAGTAGAGAGTAGCAGATATATCATACATGGATCCTTGCAGATGGAGAAGTTTTAGTATTAGACTCAAATAATATTCTGGCATCAACGTTTCATTGGCAAAATAGTATTCAGAAAGAAATAGTAGGTATCTATAGCCATATCCGTCTTGTCGATTCATGGAGTTCAAGTGCAGAGAGATCTAAGTATATATTATTCCATGCTAGTAACGTTATCTCTAGTTTGTTACACCTTTATTATCCAAAAGTTAAATTTGTTTGGTTGTTTGGAACTTAAAGCTGAAGCGCATATTAAGTGCAGTTATGTAGTTATGACGCAGTTAATGTGTAAAATATTTTCACATTAATGTATTAGATGAAAACTAACTTAGCTCATAAATTCAACTAGAGTACATTGTTCTTTCTTTTGTTCTTTAAAGATTAATTTTAACTCCAGTGTTAGAGATTCAACTCTGCTTCGTAAATAATCGTTGACTCTGAATCTATTGCACAGATCTAATGCTATACCAATATATTTTTCAACTGAACCTCTAGTAACTGTTTGCAAAAGTTCATTCTCACATTCAATACACTTACCCATGATGGGCATTCTACGATACTTTTCTCCACATTTACTACATCTAAAAGATTGTGAAGAATATGAACGCATATTGCCCATAATATCTGGTAAAATGTGGGTCATAAGTACCATAGATACTACTTCGTCAGGATCTACTGCATTGATTAGTTTTGCAGTAGATATCTGCATATCCAATTTTTCTTCCATAGTATTGAGTCTTGAATAAGCACTTCGGTTACCATTGGTTGTTAGCAAACCTGTATAGTGTGTGAATGCATAGCTGAAAAATTGATTTTCAGTCCCAATTCTATTTTTAATTAGTTCTATTTTGGTAACCAAGCTTCCCGCTTTGAGCTGCTTCCAAGTTGATTCATAAAATTCTAGTGGATAAATATCAACTACATCAATATTATGAGCCTGTCTTTGTACTTCATATGGTAATACTACTGGCTGAATCAATAATGGAGCATCCATAAGTCCCCCAATTTTATCTGGCAAAAACCCATATGCAAAATTTATGAATGCGTCCATTAGTAGCATTATAGAATCTGCATCACCATCACAATCTCTACGTTTTGCAGAATGCCAGATAGGAGATGCAAGACATACTTGCGAGTCTGTAAAACCTATAATTCTTCCTATAATACCCACTGACGTATGTGGTGCCAGCCCAACTATTAGGTGTCCTATAAGGTCTTCTAATGAGGATGCATTATAGAAAGGTTCAAGTCCATATAATTTTACAAGCTCCTCATCGATAAACTTGGCAACATTAAGTAAATGCTTAGCGGCATCCAAAGGTATTATTACATCCTGCATCAATAGTTCCACCAACTGATCTGTAGACGTCAATTCCATACCAAGATGATCTCTATTATAGCCCAATTCCCTTAATTTCTCGATGCTAATCATTGCCCATTTTGGCTTGAAGTGAGTCAGAGGTTCGTTGGTAGCATCAAATCTGATGGTACCATCCTTGAAAACATACAGACCATATCTTTGTCTTAGAATTCCTTTTTCTAATGGCTCAGCAGCTTTATCCTTGCTCATAAGTGTCTTGACGCCCTTAAGTGGCTCGGTAGCCTTAATGTCAAGTTTCTGATGGGCTTTTTCAAGTATTGCTTGTAATGGATAACTAATTGGCGAGTAAGTTTTACCTTCTCTGCCACATCTATGACATTGTTTGTTATTAAGATATTCTCCAATTTCATCTCTGCAAATTATGCACAAATTGCGTAAAGGGGTTAGACTGCCACAATTACGACAATGTGTCCCTAGAGAAGGAAGTTTGCAATTAATGCAAAACCTATTCGCAAGCTCAGTAAAAAATGATTCATCCTTGGCTGCCTTTAATATATCCCGTGTCACGCCGCCCCGTGATCCAATAGGAAACAACACATGGACAGGCGGTTTCATTTTACGTTCTGCAGCCTTTTCAGGGCGTCCAACCCTTACTGCAATCGATGAAGCAAATTTTGGCCTGACCTCAATGCCAGATGTTTTCGAAATATATTCAATGGCATCTTTTGCTCTAATATCTATCTCTTGAAATTTTTGTGAGAATGTCGTTGTTGATTCTTCTTGTTGTTCGAGGACCAATAATTTGGATAGAGAATAAATTTGATCAAGATTGTCAAGTTTAATAATCTTTCTTTCATTTGCTAGTGAATGAACAACACCTAATCGTTCTAAAATATCTTTTAACATTGAGTCATCGTTAGGTAAATAAAAAGAAGAAGAAGAAGAAGAAACGTTATTTGCATCAATACTGTTAAGTGAATGATGCTTTTGCTGATATTCAGCAAATTTTTTCTTTAGCAATAATACCTCATCTATAGTGATTGAATCCCAGTAGAATGAATATTTTGGATGAAGCGGAATATTTAGGTGTTTGGCAATTTTAAATGCTTCATCAATTGTTGGAGATATCAGGAGAGGTTCCTTTGATAATTGAATCAATCTGTCTCTGGTTATATTTTGTGTAAGCTGGGTTAGGGAAGAAAAAGGCAATGTCAATAGTTTTGAGTGCAAATGTAAAGCCCATACTTCCTCCACGTAACTGGTAGGGGGCAGATGAGCATTGTTTTCGAGAAAATCGCCATAGCTTATCAAAATATCGCCTAGGTAAAGTATTTTTTCAATTCTCGGTTGCATTCTTATAGCCTGTTCTGTTGTTGATATCTGTAATACACTTCCATCACAAAGTCTGACAATTGGAGGCTCGATATTATCTACAAGTGCAATAGTTGATGCCTTTCCGGGCATATCCATTTTAATTTGTGTTCCTACTACAATGGCATCATTTAACAATATAGGTACGGTTGGATGAATTCCAACCGTTGCAAATCCTGTATTATAGCATCTGCCATATCTTAACCTGAATCCTCCGATTTTCTTTGTCATCGAAAGCACAGGTCTACCGGTAATGACTTCAGACATTCTATGATGTACGGCATCATCATCACCACCTGTCTGAACTGCTCCTTTGAGTTCTTTAAGCCAATCCCAACCATCTAGGTTTAATATTTCAACAAGATTAAGCAACTTCCTACTTCTACCTATTAAACCATCGTTCATCACTCTCAGAGCGCCACCACGTACCCTATTAGTAGAAATTCTCTTCATCCCTCTATGACCAGCAACTTCAACTGGATCTGTGTCCATGCCATCAAGCTCTACCGGTAAATTCATTATACATTTAATCACATCTTCATCTAATACTTTAAACTGAAAATTTCCTACTTCGCGTTCGTATATTCTTAATTCTTCAACGAATCTTCCTGTCTCATCGTCATATGAATTTGCGATGTATTTGGATACGCCGATGACTCTTCTTGCATGATCTGCTATTAACATTGTAAGTGCTGCCTCAGTTCCTCCTGCAGATCTTATAGGGCCGGCGAATGATATCGAAAGATACTGAGTGCCATTCATGTTATTCTTTAATCTTACCTCGGCAATTCCCTGTAGAGGAGCAACTGTCACACCTTCTGTGACGATAGCCAGACTTACGCGAACGGCATTATTTAATCTGGTTTGTATATTACCAGCACCATATTCCCCGATGGCAATCTCTTCAGCGATTTTAAGTGCAGCCTTTTCTTTAGTAGTATGCGAAAGCAGAGTGCGCAATCTGTCTGCAATATCGATATTATGCATTTTTGCAACTCTGTCTGCCAAATCGTAGGCAATTTTTGGTTCTACCACATCTGAAACATCTAGTCCCAATTTACGTGCTTTGGTTGCTAACTCAAAGCTATTTTGTACCGTTTTTAGAATGTCATGATGATATTTTAAATAATACTGTGGCATAGATATTCCTTTTAAACAAGCTTCAGCGTCATGTATCATTGTCATTAATCAGATTACCTCCGAATTGCATTGATAATGGAAGACAGTATATTTTCCCATTTCCCCTCTTTTTCAATAATTGTACCAATTACAATAATATCCGCTCCAGCATCAGCCAACTCCTTTGCAGTTTGTGGTGTACGAATACCTCCGCCTGTAATTAGGATCCCATTATAATATTTTCTTACACTAGATATCATTTTGGGGGCAATATTCCGAATAGAACCTGAGCCTGCCTCCAGATACAAAAATCTCATACCAAGATATTGTGCTGCCAAAGAGTACATGACAGCAATTCCTGATTTATCAAAAGGAATTCCACGAGCCTGACCCATAAACCAAGCGGTTGTACCTTCACCAATAATCAGGTATCCAGTGGGTAACGGTTCGATTCCGTATTTTTTTACTGCAAGAGCCCCCAAGGCTTGTGCCTCAGTAATAAAGTATGGACTTTCAGAGTTGAGTAAGGAACTGAATAAAATTGCATCAGCCTTAGGTGATACACCAGTAATATTTCCAGGGAACAAAATGACAGGAATTTCAATTAATGATTTGATGTATGAAACCATCTCGGCAAGTTCAAGCTGGTCAATTACAGAGGATCCACCTACTAAGACAGCAGAAGCACCCAAGCTTTCAGCCTTCTTAGCAACCAAACCTGCATCCAATTGATTTTCAGAGTCTATTAGTGGAAAGCACAACGTACCATATTTTTTAATTTCGTTACGAATATAATCCTCTACCCTGTTATACATACAAATTCTGCGATATTTATAGTTCTATATATCATTGCTATTAATGTATATAATATAATCTCCTTTTACAATTTACTCCTAATTAACAACTTTTAACTAGATATCAACTTACTACTATAAGCTTTAGTTATATTATAGAATATCAACAAAAATAGTTTCTTTGTGTATTGACATTTGTTATTGCTGCAAGTCTATTAGGAATACTTCTGCATATAGCAGCATCTCATCTTTCAATGTTACATTCTTTGCTAGTTAATTATAATATCTCCTTATTTTATGGATGTCGACACTTGAATGCGTTTAATAGCTTATAGCGCTATTGTCCGGAAAGACTTACATTAGATATATTTCAGCCAATGCATTTTGCCTCAGTAAAGTTATATAATTTTTACATGTTACTTGTATGCATACACATATTGTTATTGTATAATAATCGTATAATATAGTTTATTAGCAGCGATACAGATCTGTATGACTACATGTTCCCAGAAGAAATGCATTTCAACGAGATCTACAGGAATATTCTTGCAAATTCTTTATTTACAGAGAGACAAACCTACATTATTTACAAACGTCTGACCAATAAAAAAAATGTGATTGACATAAGCAGGGGAGCATATTATAGACAAATTCGGCAATGCCGACACAAAGTTGTTAGTATTCTATATAGCATATTGTTGCTAGAATGCATAGGAGCGATAGATCACCAATCACTTTCTGTTCTTCAGGCACTCTCTAAGAAGCTCGCTGTGATTCCAATAGTAGATGCTAGTGATGTCACAGATCCAAAGCGAGTGGAGGGTGTGATATTTGCTCTTGAAAGTGCGCTAAATAAAATGTGTAACGTGTGAATCTTTTTTTAGAATAACATAAATCACGGAATTGTTGATATAGATGTGACATTATGGTGAATTTAGCCTTGCTGAACTGGGATTATGTGATATCCATCGTGATTTCTTTTAGCATTGCTGCATCTTTTATGATTTTATATAACAGAGGCAGGCAATTATATAGCTCAAAGGAGGACGATAAGGAACGTATAACAGAGGCAATTGTCTCAGAATATTCTCGTAGGTTAAAGCATATTGAGGACCTAGTCGTGAGATTAGGCATTAGAATTGATAATTTAGAGTTACGAGAAGATTACAATACCATACAGCTAAGTAAAAAACCTAGTGATATTAATGCAAAACATCACACCAATTATAATGCATCACATGAAATGTCACAGGTGGAGCAAGCATACGTCACACCTGTACAACAACAAGAATACACAAGTCCTGTCGTTCAACGCTTAACTTCTACAGATGCACAAACTAGCCTCGAGGATGTACAGAGCGGTACTATGGAATACATATTAAAGCTGTTGAATGAGAGACCCAGAAGTTCACGTGAGATACAATTTTCAATAGGAAGAACACGTGAACATACTTCGCGCTTAATGAAGCGATTATACGAATTACGACTGGTAGACAGGCAAAGTAATAGTAGACCCTACAAATACACCATTACACACGCAGGTCGAGTAAGGATAAATCTACCGTCTTCAAAAAATAGTGATTCTGGAAATGAGAATACTTCACATATTATAGACGTTCACTCTAGACAACAGCGTAATAATTCAGAGTTTTAATGATAAATATAAAGTTATGAGAGTCACATAAGACTACAGTTATTTGTAGATAAGATCTTGATCCTAGATGCTCAATCTTTTGAGACGCTCATCAAATTTAACTCACTCACACTTTAACTCTTAACAAGTTAACACTTAACACGATGACATCTAATCATGATAACATTATTCTTCGTTCCTCCCATCCTTTGAGGTGAATCAATGATTTTACATTGTTGGTGTTTTGTTAATTATTACTTAGTAATCGACAGCCGTTTTTATCTCCACTGGAAATAAAGGGGTTGTAAAATGGGATGTTAACATTGTTAATATCCATCTTAACGCTCCACTGGAAATAAAGGGGTTGTATCTGACTTCCTTACTATCCCCCTCCAAGATTTGTTAATAAGTTGTTAAGTTGTGATTTTGTATCACCACCCCAGTGTTTCTATTGTAACCGATATTATGTAATCGTAAGGTATGTTGGAACTAGTTTAATTTATTTATCAATATTTATTGATTCAACCATTTAAAAACGAAAATTAGAACTCGTTATAGATTAAATTTAGAATGTTGGATAGGAAAGACAGGGGTGTGTCTCCGACTGCTTATCGGTGAATCATTTTGAATGAGGACTTACTTGATAGTATTTTTGAAAGGGCTACGACAGGAAAAGTGCTGGTTAAAAATCGGCGAACACTTACGATAGATTATGTACCTGAAATTCTTCCATTTAGAAACGATGAAACTAAATCGATTGCACAGGCATTATCTGTAGTTTTAAGAGGGGCAAGACCATCTAATCTATTACTTTTTGGTAAGCCTGGTACAGGAAAAACAGCAGTAGCTAAAAATGTTATTGAACGTTTACGTAAGAAAGCAAAGGATGTTGGAATAAACGTAATAGTACCATTTATCAATGCAAAAACTGCAAATACGGCTTACAAAGTTCTTTATGAAATTGCTGAGGATATGGGAATCAATAAAGCGGAAAAGAGGTTGCAAGTACATTTTACTGGGCTTTCAATTGGTGAAGCTACAGATAGAATTCTTGATTTTATTCAAAGTAAAAAATTTCATGTTGTATTGGTAATGGATGAGATCGATTCCCTAGTAGATAAAAATGGTGATGATATTCTATATAATTTTACTAGGGCGAATGAGCGGATCTCTGAAGGGGGTTTTATCAGCTTAATTGGTATATCTAACAGTCTTACATTTAAAGATAAACTTGATCCACGTGTTCGAAGCAGTTTAAGTGAAGAAGAGATGGTATTTAATCCATATACTGTAGAACAATTGCAAAAGATCTTAGTAGATAGATCTCATCTTGCATTTCATGAGGATGCTGTATCCGAGGCTGCGATAAATCTATGTGCAGCAATGGCTGGAAAGGAAAATGGTGATGCTAGGCGAGCAATTGACTTACTAAGAGTTGCTGCCGAAATTGCAGAAAGAGAAAGGGCCTCAAAAGTAGAGGAAAGACACATCCGTTTAGCTCAAGAAAAAATTGAAAAAGATACAAATTATGAAGTTCTAAAAAATTCTACCTCTCATACTAAACTCGTGATATTGTCAATTATCAAGTCAAAGAATGGAAATACTGGGGAAGTGTATGAAATTTATTCATCACTATGTAAACATGGTGAGCAAGAACCGCTTACACAACGCCGTATAACACAAATAATAAGCGAACTCGATCAACTTGGTCTGATAACGAGCAATGTAGTAAGTCAAGGACGATATGGCCGATCACAAAGAATTAAAGTTACAGTTTCAACATTAACTATTAAAGAAGCCTTAAAAGATGATCCATTTCTTTCTACGTTAGATATAATTTAGTTGATTGAAATCCATTTGAAATGGTTGAAGAGTGGCTAGATTAATTAAAATTGCGATTCCGGGCGTTGGAACAATACCAACTGTTTGCTGAAATTTGGTCTGCCCCTGCCATGCGCCTGAATTGACTATTAAAGTTCCCCGATAGTTCTGAACATCTATGATATGGACGTGTCCTGAATGAAGAATATCTGGTACTTCATTGATTACCATCATATCTTCCTGCTCTGGTGCTATAGGTGTACGTTGTCCATATATTGGTGAAAGATGTCTTGCTTTGAGCAATATTTTCATTGCCTCCGATGGCTTTGAATAGGTTAGACCTGGAGTTGTTGCAATAATGTCATCTAAACTTTGGCCATGATACATTAGCACTTTTACACCATTTAATTCTACTAAACTAGGATTTCCTAGCATTGTAAAATTATCAAGACTATATAATAACTCAGAGTCTTTCCTTGGTAGTGATGGTTGGGGTAGAGCTCTTCTTCCCGGATCATGATTACCAGGAATTAGGAAAACTTTAATGTGTTTTGGTATCCTGGCAAGTAAGTCTATGGCATGTTTCATCTGCTTGGCAGTATCCATTTCAAGCAGTTCTTTATCCTGATTGGGAAATATGCCTATACCATCAATTAAATCTCCGCCAATACAAACAAACCGAATCTTACGCACAATCTCGTCATTTGTTGATGAAAGCCAATTTAGAAATCTGATAAATTCAGCTTCCAAGAAATATTTACTTCCAACATGAAGATCAGAAATCAGTACTGCGTAAGATTCGGATTTTGACTTATTTGATATGTGGTCGGGAACGTCAGGAGAAGTCAAATTTTTTATGACAAATCCTTGAATGCCTTTCATAACATTTTCTACCTCTAACATGACCATCTGGTCAAGAGAAAGCATCGAAGCCTGTTTCTTTAACTCCTCGCTAACTACAAGTGCACTCAATGTTCCAGTATAATCATCAATTGTTATCTCTAATCCATTCTTCTTCGAATGTTTGGACATCAATAAGCCCGCTACAATAGAAGAATGATTTCCATTCAAGGTATTTTTAATGTTATTTGCTTTATTTTGTCTTGAATCGTTTATTCTTTGTTTAATTGATGAAATTTTTGTAATCCGCTTGCTATCTGGGCGTAGTGCTAGAATACGAAGTGATTTTTCAAAACGACTACGGAAGAGTGCAGTATAACCTTCAACTCCTTCACTAGTGTTGACATATAGAGTAGGATCCGAAATCACCTTGTGAGCATTATCCTCGAAAAAAGAATTATCATAGTCAGTAGGAGTAACAACACTATTAACCTTAATCATATCACCGTCCATTAGATCAAGGTGATTTTTGATATCTTCGACTACAATAAGAGAATTTTCATTTTGTTTGGTTTTGATTTTAATAATGTCCTGGATAATCTTCAAAATATCGGTATTAAGACCCTTGAGCATAGCAAAAGCATCGGGATGAACTTGATAGCCATTGCTGATGGCATAGGATAATGCACTGGAAACATCTCTTTGCAAAGCCAAGATGGGAGATGTTCTCCATATGGTTATCATATTTAATTACATTTCTGTTATTGATAAAACTAATTATATAATAGATATTATTGTCAATATTTGTAAATTGTATTTTAATGCTAAGCAACGCCTTATTTATTTGGCAATTGGTACGCTTGTATTTATGATTGCTTTTTCGGCAGGTGCGGAGATTAATTTGAGTAAAAAGGAAGCAGAAGATCTAAAAGGACAACTGACTAAACAAATTGTGAATATTGATCAAAATGGTATATTTATTAACAATGTCAAAGTCGCACTTGGAATGTTTATACCTGCAGTAGGCACAGCAATAGGAATATCTTCTGGTTTTTCAACTGGAATGGTATTTAGTGCAATGGCAAAAACTTCTCCTATTCTTACCAGCGTTCCTCCTTTAATAATTCTGTTTACACCATTCGGAATTATGGAAGTCTTTGCTTATGGCTTAGCAATGTCTAGAAGTGGTCTGCTTATCTATCAGCTTGTAAAGAAAAAGTCGTGGAAAGAATACGCTATTCCAACGATTATAGAAATCGTAATTGTGGCAGTGATTCTATTCGTTGGAGCGATAATAGAATGGGATTTGATACAACAGTTTGGTAGACTTAATGATAGACAATCTATGTAACCTTCACAAAAGTTACGCCAGACTAATTCTTAATTAAAACAAATTTATAGTATTACTTAACCCAAACCAGCAGGCGCTTGATTTGTGAATGTTGTTATAAAAATCGCCATATCAGCCAGCTTATGCCTTGTCGCGATGACGTTGTTGCAATAGATGCAGATTTTTAGTAGAAGCGTATTTTTGTGAAATTGTTATTATTTACAGCAATATTCTTTTAATATTATATAGTCAGTTGTTACTGCTTGAACATGTATATCTCATAAGCATGTGGCTAGAGTGTTCGAGAACTTGCGCAACTTTAAGAAATGTATATGCAAATTGCAAGAAAAAATATCATTGACTACAATTAATTATTTGGTACAGTAAAAGTGGTTATATCACATCAGTACAACAGTATTGTCGATATTGTTGTCTACTTCTCTGATCATCTATGTCTTGCATTTTTTAATATTAAGATAAATTGAGCTATTGTAGTTACTCAAATTGTAAATATGTACGACGCTTTACTTGGTCAATTACCATTACAGAAAGCTCGCTGAATTCCTTTTTCTCTAATTCATTAACTTTGCCTTTGAAAACTGTTTCTTTATTATCTTTTGTTAAATTCTCAAAAACCCACACCTTGAGATTTGAAGTATCAACTCCATTTTTTTTCAAAAAAATGGCAATATCAGATTCCATAAATCTTCTGCTACTATCTCCCGGCCATGGCCGCGGTAGCAAAATTACACTCTTTTTATTTACTATAGCTTTCACTAACTCCAATTTTTTTTGTTCAATGTCATCGGATACATGAAAGGTAACAATGTGTGCCTTATCAAGTGGTACTCTGGATCTTGCTGCTGCAATCTGAATTGAACTTATACCAGGAATAATTTCTACATTGTCATCACCAAATAATTCTAGTAGTCTATCAACTACTTCAGATTCGGAAAAATTGGCATCACCTGTAAAAGGTATAGCACAATAATTGTCGTCTTTCATCTTAGTATATATGTCTTGATAAATACGTTCTTGATTATCCATTGTGACCTCATAAATCTTCTGTATTTTCCTATTAACTATATCCTCGATAATATTTAGAGTGTATTTATATCCTGCAATATAATGGCATCTATAGATTGCGTCCTTGGCTATATCGGTTAGATACTTCGGTGAACCTGGGCCCACTCCAATGATAAACAGTTTTTTTGACAATACAGTCATTACATTTATGGTTAGGGGCCTTAAATCTTGTACATTGTAATTTACGAGAAAATTTGCATTCTTTCAGTAATATTAATATATATTAAACTGCAAATTGCAAGTTAAAGCAAAAGGAGCCTCATTTATTAATTTTGCTACGTGAATTTTGCATACCGCAGAACAACTATAATACTTTAATGAGATTAATCACAGGATTCCAATCTACATGTTGAAATTCAATCGGATCTTTTGCAGGATATTTTACCCAACTCTTTACTATGGAAAATTTGTAGATTTTTGATTTGTCTCCGATGTTCACTTTAACTTTAAGTAATGTACCCCATCGTTTAATTTCAGATGTAACATCTATAATATGGCTAAACGGGAATTCTAGATTTTCGTCAGACTTGTTTAAATCATTCTCCAAATCATTTATGTCATACCCCTCTAAAGGGCAGAATACATTTCCATCTTCCTTAAATCGTTTAAGCTGCCTTAGGGAATGTACTTCGTGTATTCGATAAGACATGTTTGTTCTTGTAATAAAAGCAATACGTCTATCAGTAACAACCAACATGCCTTCTTTTCCTCTTTTCATAAAGCCTTCTTCCCCACCCCATATCCAAACTAAATGAGTCTTTATCTTCTCATCCCAATTTATCAATACTTATACGATATTTTGCATAATTAAAAACTTCTCCAAACGTGATAGATCCATTCTATCAGAGGGTGTGTATCTATTAGAACGCAGCTAGAAGTCAGTTTATACAGGTATGTACAGTGTATGCCCCCATTTTATTTTATGCGCGATATGGAGTTGGCTATGGCTTTCTATGGATAGACAGACAGCTTTCATATACAGAACATGGATTTTCCAAATATCAATTACATGATCGTCCTGTTATGTATTCTATTGGCCCTATATATAACTGCCAAGTAATATTATTAATATAGTTATTAGTAATTTTATTGATTTATGGTAATGCTAAATGACTAAAATCGGTAATGCTTATAGATGGATTTACGGGCGTATGATAAACAGGCCTACAAATTTTAGCTGGGTTATTAAAGATAAACTTGCTGGAAGTGGTATGCCTATGACTTATTCCCAATACTTATGGGTGGTTGCACATGGCATCAAAACTATAGTTACCATAAGAGAAGTTCCATTACCAAGACAATGGTTTTCGGACGGCAACCATGTTGATTATTTTCATTTAAGGGTCGAAGATTACGGTGCTCCATCTCTGGAAGAGATGGATAATACAGTTGACTATATCCAACAGCGTATATCATATGAAAAGCCAGTTATGGTTCACTGTGCTGCCGGCAGAGGAAGAACTGGAACTATATTAGCTGCCTACATTATAAAAAAAGAGAATTTGACAGCTGATCAGGCTATTAAGAAGATAAGGAGTATTCGTCCTGGGTCTATTCAGTCAGATCGACAAGAACTGGCACTTGATATGTATGAAAAATACATCAAAAGCAAAACAAAGAATCAAATGTCATAGTATTTAGCAGAAATATGATACAAACTAGAAGCACTTCTTCCATCAGTGAATTACCGTTACAGGATCCATCTATATCGGATCTACAAGAGTAGATAATCGTAATGTCTACTTTGATCGTGTTCCCATTTAATAGGCTTAAAAATTTAAAAAAAGAATATTAGGACTTTTGAAGTAGGTTTTAGCCTTCTTCCCAACCCTTCACGAACACTGCATTCTTCTTCAATGGAATTGGTTGTCCTGGCGTATAGTCCATTGGTCTCATCCAGAATATTGCCTTTGTTGGGCAAACACCAATGCATGCTCCATCGGATATACATCTCTCTGGGTAGAATACAAATGCTTTACCTCTTTTCCATCCTTCGACTGGCTTTACTCGTAGCACATCAGGACCAAGAGCAGTACAAATCTCTACGCAGAGAGCACAGCCAATACAGTGTTGTTCGCTAATATCGGGAATTATTGCGACTGGCATCTAATTCACTGATTTCGATTCATTTCTAAACTATTTAAACCCTATGCCATTTGTATAACAGTGATATAAAATCTGTATCACCGTGTATAGTTGCAGAATCCATTACAATGATAACTTAAGTACAACACCTTGTAAAATTCAACTTTACAATAAGTGACTGAATATCGCCTGCCAAGACAATCTATCCCATCAGCCTTTGATTAAAGATGATATTAGCATTATTAATTTCTGCAATTATTCGCCAGATATATATTGAAGTGGTAATTTCAACTATCTTAAAGTATTTATTTTCATAACTAGTATTAAATAATGATTCATGTAATAGAAAAATAAATCAGGAATCCTATCTTTTCACATTATAAAAACAGACTTATACCTACAATGGCAAAGAATTTCATGTCATATTGTAATTTTTCAAAAATGAATTTCGAAATTTCTGAAGATCAGAAAATTTTTGTGGATAAGATAGACAAGGTATGTAAATCACTTAGACCCTATGAAGAAAAGTGCTATCTTAAAGAAAAGTTGAATAAAAAGGTAATTTCGGAATTTGAAAAAGTTGGGATGCTTGGATGTCCAATATCAAGAAAATACGGTGGCCTAGGATATGACATACCTACATATATTCTTGCACTCGAAAGAATAGGTAAAGAAGGTAGTTCAATGCGTACCTTCTTTTCCGCCCATACATCAATAGGTCAAATGGTTATTCAGGGATGGGCAAATGAAGAACAAAAAAGAGAGTATCTCCCGAATACTTGCAATGGGAGAAATATAATGGCCTTTGCACTTACAGAGCCTACAGCAGGCAGTGACCCTTCTTCTATTACTACGAAATATGAAGATAAAGGTGACCACTATGTATTGAAAGGCAAGAAACACTGGATTGGTAATGGCACATTTGCTAACGTCATGACTGTCTATGCAAGAGAATATGGTAGTTTCAGAAGCAATAATGGGAGAATTTCTGCATTTATTGTAAATGGTGATACTAGAGGTATTAGAACGAAAGAGCTACGACAGAAAATAGGGCTATTGACTGTTAAGAATGCAGAAATTTATTTTGATAATTGCATTGTTCCAAAAAAAAATTTACTTGGGCAACAAGGTCAGGGATTGAATATTGCATATAGTGCATTAATAGATGGTCGACTCAGTGTGGCTGCTGGGGCGGTAGGCGTAATGATGGACTGCATAGAGGATTGTGTAAATTACTCAAAAAAAAGAAAACAACATGGCTCAGTCTTAGCCAAGAAGCAGCTAATACAGGAACATATAGCCAAAATTGCGGTAAACATAGAAAGTTCACGCTGGCTTGTCTACTATGCAGCTCATGCAAGACAAAGGCTTCATAATTATGTAGAAAAACTTAAACAAGAAGACTGTCAATGGCTGTCCAGATTGAACAAATATAACAACGAATACTTTACATTAAGAAATGAAGCAGATAGAATAGCAGCTATAGCAAAATTTCATGCAAGCAATTCTGCATTTGACTCAGCAAATAGGGCTGTTCAGATTTTTGGATCAGTAGCTTATAGGAAGACGAATAGAGTAGCAAGACATTTTTTGGATTCAAGAGCAACTACGATATATGAAGGCGCGAATGAAGTACTTGAACTTAAAATGGCATCACAAATTCTTGGCGATGATTATAGAGCCTATTGATATCATTTACATTAGATTATGTTTTATATTTACTAACAAGTATTACTCAGGATAATAATACCTCGTTCATTATTGCTAATCCTTTCTGTATCTCCTCATCACCTATTGTTAAAGGAGGCATTACTCTCATTGCCTTATGACCAGCAGGTAGCAAAAGAAGTCCTCTATTAAACAATTCTCTTAACTTCTTATCTCTTCTTTCTCCCAGATCAAATTCAATTCCAATCATCAAGCCTATTCCTCTTACGTCGACTATACCATTTCTGCCTACCATTTCATTTAACCCTTTTTTTAGGGATTCACCTTTGGTAGCTGCATTTGTTAGAAGTTTCTCTTGGCTAATGACATCTATTATTTTTGCACCGACTGCCATATCTATTCTGCTGCCAGCACCCCAAGTGCTAGAGAGTACCCCAGCTACATTAGGATCAAAAATCCTATTATAAGCAGCTACGCCTACCTGCAATGCTTTTGCAATACTCATGATATCCGGCTTTACATCATAATGCTCAAAAGCCCACCATTTGCCCGTTCTACCCATACCAGATTGTACCTCGTCTAGGATAAGTGGAACTTCGTATTGTTTTGCAAATTTTTCAAGATTCTTGATAAATTGTTTACTTGCAACGTTGCATCCTCCTTCACCTTGGATGACTTCACTTATAATGAAGGCAACTTTGTTTTCATTCAATAGCTTTTGAATTGAATCGATTTCTGAGTCGCCATCATCAATACAAAATTTTATTCTCTTGACAGGTAATTCAGGAAAGTTGGCTTTCTGAACTGGCTTACTAAAAGTGAAACTGAGTGCACCCAGAGTTCTTCCATGGAAAGAATCAATACATGATACACCGGGCAGCGCCCCCATCTTCCTATAGGCAATCTTT
Organism: Nitrososphaeraceae archaeon; assembly: GCA_035252175.1. Taxonomy (GTDB): domain Archaea; phylum Thermoproteota; class Nitrososphaeria; order Nitrososphaerales; family Nitrososphaeraceae; genus JAFAQB01. Next base: position 11,283 of record DATFDI010000158.1, on the reverse strand, counting down.
ATTGCATTTTCAACAGCTTCTGCACCACTATTGATGAAAAATGTCTTGAAATTTTCTGGAATAATTGAAGCTACTTTCTGTGCTATTATAGCATGTTCCTCACAATAAAAATCCTGCCCTGCAATCTTATGAATACCATTTTTTGAATAGTCTTTCAACACCTCAATAATCTCTGGATGCGAATATCCAAGCGGGCATGCACCTATATTCGATGTAAAATCGAGAAACGTATTCCCGTCTACATCTTCGATTATAGAGCCATGACCATTTGCGATAACAAGCGGATAAGTAAAAGTTGAATTATAAGAAATCTCCTTTATGATATTAATTATTTTTGTAGCCATGGGTCCAGGGGACAAAGTACTAATTCTATGCACCACATTTGTAACTATCTAATGCATTTAATAAATAGCAATAACCTTCTGCTGACTATATACTCATACTCACAATAACCTCAAGTTAATATATTCAATTACTATAATTTTGAATGCATTAGAATGTTGTAACGCAATATGTTGTTATTAGTTTGTAATACCGACTATCTGTAAAGCTTTAGTTAAACAAATATTTCTGATCTTGAAGTTCTATTTATATTGTGAAAGAATTCAATTTAGCCATCTAATATTCTATATGTGTATCTGCTAATTCAAAACAGTTCACAATAATAAATACTGACAGAACCTAATGAGATGACGCAGTAATAATAGAATCTAGATTTTTACAATAAGTTATATTGCTTAGTATAAAAATATATATTTTAAATGCAGCTTTCAAGGAAGTTTGAGATACAGTCTGCAAAAAAGGTCATTGAATTTTTGAATACGCAACCTGCTGGTAGGATTGCAACTATCGACTCTAAAGGCTATCCACAGGTAATACCGATGAATTTTGTATACGTAAGATCAAATACAACGTGTACGGATTCAAATTGTATAATAAAATCAGATGCAGTCTATATGCATTCACATCCTATAGGTGAAAAACTTGATAATATTAAAAGAAATTCACGAGTTGGATTCGAAGTTGATAGGCATATCTGTTTTTTGCCATCATATTATTTTCATAGTTCTGATGCGTCACAAGCTGATACTCTCTATATCAGCGTAGTTATTAAAGGACATGCATTACTAGTCGAAGATAACATTGAGAAGGCAAACGCACTGAATGCTCTGATGGAAAAGTATCAGAAGGAGGGGAGATATGAAAGACTCGAACCTAACATGCGATCTGTACAAGAAGTAAGTGTAATTAAGGTAGTTCCTAGAGAAATGCATGGTAAGTACAAGATCGGACAGCACTGGACCCCTGCATATAGATTAAGAATAGCCGGAAATATTGTTAAAAGGGAGGGAAAGGCAAATGCTATGGATATTCTTAATATTATGGGTATTGAGATTTTGTCAGATGGCAACTTGAATTTGAAGGAAGAGCCAATAATGTAACTCTATTCTTATTTAGACATTAATTAATATTCGTCTATTATCATATTTTGATTATTTAGTTCTACTTTTGAAGAATTTATTAATGTAGCCCACAGATTTGAAATGCAAACATAATATAGCCAGCGATTCTGCCAGAACGTCTATAAGGATAAAAGTTGTTAGTATCTTTTGGCATCATCTCGTATTTCAGAGCAGAAGCATCTTGTTTCGACAATTGTAATTTGATTAATCGATCACTGAATATCTTGTTCCATGGTAGTTGTGGAAGTGGATCCTTTTTAATGGCAATCATTGATACTATCCTTTTATTATCATCCCTATCTACAATAATGTAATAATTGAACTCATGTTCGTTATCTAGTGGATCTGGCATAGTGTATGGATCAATCTGAATATACATTTCTAGACGATCTCTTAAGGAATAAGCTAATTCACTCATTATTGCAATATCTGTTAATGTTAATCTTTTGATATCATCAGGAGCAGGTGGTTTTGGAGATGCTGCTAACACATATTACCATAATGATCACCATTTATATAATTTTTAATCTGCTATTGTTAACGCATACGTACAAAAAGAAAAAAGAAAAAATTTGTTTGGATTGTCTAAAAGTTATAGTTATTCCAAATATTCTGTCTGACATTAATGATATTATAATATAGGCTACTGGGGTTCGCTAACTTAAAAAACATTAAATTGCATTATCTTGTCAAGAAAAATTGCCGGGGTACCCAAGCTAGGTAAGTATAAAATCCCCTAAAAGGGGTCAGCCTCGAGATCTAAGATGAGGTGTTAGCTGATGTCCTTCGGGACTCGTGGGTTCAAATCCCACTCCCGGCGTCTTCCTTATGAGATAAATACGAGTATTCAGGTAAAAGTAATGTTGCTGTAAATGCTAATATTGCTCTTGACTGCTTGCTTTAGGCTCTTTAAAGTCAGTCAAAAACTATCACATTTTATGACAAAATTGTATTAATGGTTATATAATGTATGGTATAGAGATAAAATAGTAGGCGCACAAGTATAATGCCTAAAGCACGAATTTCTATTACTATTGATAGCAAAACTGCCCATGACATCGAGAATTATTATCGCAGTAGGGTAAAAATAGCTGCTGAAAAAGAAGAGTCTATTCCGAAACTATCTAATGTTTATGAAGAAATCGTTACGTTGGGTTGGGAATCTGTAAAGAAAAACCTGAAGAAAAAGTAAAATCTTGCTATAGTCAAAAATATATGAATGGGGTTAGACCTAAAACCGATTATACAACCTTCAAGTATCACAATATCAGAATTAGCAAATAAAGTAGTGGCAGTTGATGCATATAATACAATCTATCAATTCCTTGCAACAATTCGTGGTCCAACTGGCGAATTACTTACAAATGCACAAGGTGATATCACAAGTCATCTGAGTGGGTTGTTCTACCGCAACATACACTTACTCGCAGAGAATGTAAAACTCGTTTATATTTTTGATGGCAAACCCAATCCTCTTAAGTTAAAGGAAATTGAACGTCGTCATAAGATTAAAGAGGAGGCATCAGAAAAATATAATCAAGCACTAACAGAAGGAAGATTTGAAGATGCTCGAAAATATAGTCAAGCTACATCTATATTAACAGATACAATGGTGGAAGAATCAAAAAAGATCCTTTTCCTTCTTGGAATTCCATGTGTTCAGGCACCTTCAGAAGGGGAGGCTGCTGCCGCATATCTGACAAAGCAAGGTATTGCATTTAGCTGTGCAAGCCAAGATTACGATTCTATATTATTTGGTTCCAGTAGGCTTATCCGTAACCTTACCATTAGTGGCAAAAGAAAAGTTCCTAACAGGAAGATGTACGTTGAAATTGAACCAGAAATTATAGAGCATAAACAAGTTCTCGATCAGACTAAATTGACACATGAGCAATTAGTAGATGTCGGAATTTTGATAGGTACAGACTTTAATCTAGAAGGCTTTCCAGGAATTGGACCAAAAACAGCTTTAAAATTGATTCGTGAATATGGTAAATTAGAAAATATTGAGAAAATCAAACACTCATTATCTTATATTCCTTACCAGAAAATACGTGATATATTTCTAAAACCGGAAGCTCCAAATGTGGATAATATGCAGTTTGGCGAGGCAGACTATACTAGTATAGTCGATTTTCTCTGTATAGAAAAGAATTTTTCTGCAGACCGTGTAAATAGTGCCATCGAAAAACTAAAAAAAAGCATTGCAAATCGCAATCAATCACTAGAAAGATGGTTTGCATAATGTTAATTCAATTCCATTTTCTTCTTCTCTGAATTTTTCTCAGCGTTCAATCTTTCTAGATTATACGTTTTTAAGTCTACAAATTTCATTCCATCTGCAAATACGGGATGAATATGTTTTATCTGTTCGAACATTTTTTGACATATGTTGCGGTAATCTGAGTGTCCTTGGGGTACAGTTCTTAGTTCGATAAGATGACATGCTTCACGTAGATTGAGTCTAATAAAATATGGGTATCTATATGCAAAATTAACCACATATTGAGCCTCATCAGGCATATTTTTTGAGATATTTTTATATGCCTCATTACTTTTATACATGCAATCTCTATAATCTTTGTCAATGCCCAACTCGATGACTTCTGATGGTATATCATAGCCATGTCTTGTAGACAGTAACTGGCGTTCTAGAGTTAAAATTCTGTGCCTGTGCATATCGCGGAACATGCCAAAATTTGTAAATAATTCAAAAGTGTATTCTATCATCTCAAATGCTCTGCCAGGTCTATGTCTTCGATTAGTACGGAATTTTGTATATTCTTGGATTATTTTATGTCTCTCTTGTGGCGTCATAGACCGAGTGTATTGTGTAATTGCTTCAAGAGATTGACCTTGTGCATGTTCATATAGAATAGCAGAAACAACTTTCACTTCTGCTTCGAAATTATTTTCGAAATATAGTAGTTTTACATACTGTAGATTTTCCTGCTGTTTAATATTTTTTATATGGTTTTGAGCAATATTATAAATTGCAGTCCTCGTATTTTCAAAATAGGATTGAAGCGTTTTACCATGCTTATCATTTGCTCTGCCTACAAAAGCAGGGATAATTAGGTTAAGTTCATGATACATCTGATCTGCCAATTTTTTTGTTTCTCTCAAACTTGACGCGTACAATGTCGACAATAAATATTCAAATGCTCTGCCATTTCCTGTAATGCCTAAATTAGTGAGAGTGGACGCTGGCAGAAGCCCTCTAAGAATATCAAGTGATTTAGCCTTGATTACTGATTTGTATATTCGTTTTGCAGATTCAATATCTTTATCTGATTTTAAGTTACCGTATGTTGTCTCTCTTTTTATATTGGAATCAAAAAATAAGAATTGATCAATTGGTTCTTTTTCTGAAATAAATTTTTGCATCAGTTGGATATTGTTGCTGTATACATCAAAAGCATGATCACAGGCCTGAAGATATTCATCAGCATATGGCGATGCCATGATCCGTTCTTCTATATGATATTTGTACTTGCCATCGACCTTTTGATCGAATGCTACATACCGCGAGGATTTTTCAAGATATGATAGCCCTATTCTACGATCTTCAATTTTTTTGGCAGCAATATTTGAAATCCATTCTATTGCAATCTGAGCTTCACCTAATTCTGCAACAGAATCGTCTCCATATTCTAACAATATGCGTTTGTAGAATTCTTCTCCCCTTTTTGGATCCTTCATAAACTCATCTAGAAATATTCGTCGCATTGTCTTATCTGACCTAGAATATCTGGACATTAATGCTCCTCTATCCACCTGTCTAGGAGTAATTATTGCAAAGACTGCTCTATCAGTGTTAGAAAAATGTGACCTAAGAATGGATCTGTCTTGATCTGAGAAATCATCATGAAAATGCTCCTTGTTTATATTTGTCATGAATACGCGATGATTAAACCTATCATCGATAAAAACCTAGCACAACACATTATCTATTAATATCTCTAATCGTAGTGATTTTATTTCTGATATATCACATATGGTATCATAAATAAGGAAATTCATGCTTCACATAGAAAATTCCTATGCTATGCATCAATTCAGCAAAATGCTCTTACTAAATAATTCAACAATTTTGACAATGTTATCATTATATTCAATTATCAACTGTTCCTAATGAGTGAACTAAAGCTCGAATTTATGGGCAAGCAAGTAAAGGACATGTATGGCACTTTTATGGGTAAGGTGGTAGGTATGATTACTGACAGTGACGGCTCCATTGAATCTGTCTGTGTAGATTGTGGAGCAGGGGGTCTAAAACAATTAGCATTTGAACAACTATTAGTTCAGAGGGATTATGTAATATACATTCCAAAATGGAGGTTAGATACCCAAAAACTACTAAGACAGAAAAACCTTATCTTAAAGAGAATAAAAGCACTGCAAGACATAGTTACTGAAAATGATTTAATGAAAGACGACGCAGAATTGGTTTATATAAAATATGAAAAGAGGCTGCGTGTACTTGAAGAAGAAGAAAAGTCTCTTAATGAGAAATTGCAAATAAGGTTGAATGAATTGGATGCTGAGAGTAAAAGCATTAAGGCAGTACTGTTTGACGCAAAATTACAATATAAAAGTAATGAGGTGACAGAAGAGATATATCAGCAGATTGGCATTTATACAAATGAATTATTAGAACATATTAATCTTGAAAAGGCTGAGATTAATAATGTTAAGACCAAGCTCTCAAATCAAACATTAGAAAATGTTGGCTCGCTAACTCAGAATATCCCAGTAGGAAATCCCATAATTGCCACTACCACAGAAACAATTCCCCAATTGCACGAGTCTCCCACAGAAGAAACAGTTGCTCCAAAAGCCTCAACCACAAATCATTTGTCAACAGGTGACAAATCTGCCCCAACGACGGATAGCGGCAGTGAAACAGATTCCAACTGGTTAAATCAGGTAATTTCAAGTGAATGAGTGAAATTCTATCTCATCACTTAGTTCTTTCTAACTGCTAATTTCTGTATATTTAAAAATTGGGAATATCTATTTCTCTTGCTTCGCAGAAGTCTGCAAAAGCTCGCCTATCTCATTATGCATCTTCAGAAAGTTTAATCCCTTCTCGGTTGTTTTGTATGTCTGAGAACCCTCTAAATATTCTAGGAGATTATTTTCAATGAGCACGGAGAGGTATTCCCTTAACTGGGCATAGCTCAGAAAAGCTTTATACATTATTTTTGTCTTGGTAGCTCCACCATTAGCAGCCTCCAAGATCATTGCTACTATTTCTGTTCTACTTCTGTATTTCACATTTTAAGTACACTGGATTTCTTTATTTTAATATATTGACACATTTTATAATATAAATGTTATATAACAATCATATACAAAAATGGGTTTTACCGCCCTGCTGTTAGCATATTTAGTAATAATTCTCAACTATATTATCTACTAATTAACTATGCCGATATATGGTTATACTTAAATCCAAAATGCTTTTAAAATTATTCTCTCTTTTTTAGATGATGTCTGATTCAAATTTTACTAAATTATCAAAGGCCTATGATGAAACTAAAAAAGTAACATTAGAAGGAAAAAAACTTGACAAAATAAAAGCACAAGCAGCAGAAAATCCTGAGAAATTTTGGGCAGAGCAAGCAAAGAATCTTGTCTGGTTCAGACAATGGAATAAGATACTTGAGTGGAATTATCCTTTTGCAAGATGGTTTGTTGGCGGTCAACTAAATGCATGCGTGAATGCTATCGACAGACATATCAACTCTGATGAAAAAAATAAAGTAGCCATAATGTGGGAAGGCGAAAATGGTGAACATCGGTCGTTTACTTATTATCAGCTATATCATTCTGTTAACAAATTTGCAAATGCGCTAAAAAACCTTGGAGTCCAAAAAGGTGATCGTATCACAATCTATCTTCCTATGGTTCCTGAGCTTCCGATAGCAATGTTGGCGTGTTCAAGAATAGGTGCAATACATAGCGTTGTTTTCTCTGGTTTCAGTGCCCAGGCATTATCTGATAGAATATGTGATTCAAAATCTAAAGTCATCGTAACTGCTGATGGTGGATTTAGAAGAGGGAAAGTAACCCAATTAAAAAGCATTGTAGATGATGCAGTTTCCTCCACTCCATTCATTGAAAATATCATTGTTTTAAAAAGGGCTGAAAACGACATTCAGATGGGATCGAAAGACTTATGGTGGCATGATATAATTGAAGGTACAAAATCCTACTGCGAACCGGAAATTTTGGACAGTACCCACCCTCTATATATTCTTTATACTTCTGGTACCACAGGCAAACCAAAGGGTGTTTTGCATAGCACTGCTGGCTATCTTACCCATCTATATGCAACAGCCAAATGGGTTTTTGATTTTAAAAATCAAGACATATTCTTTTGCACTGCTGATATTGGCTGGGTCACAGGTCATAGTTATGTTGTGTATGCTCCACTAATGCATGGTGTTACTGAAATAATCTATGAAGGAGCCCCTGATCATCCAAAACCTGATAGGTACTGGGAAATCGTTGAGAAATATGGCGTCACAATTCTATACACTACTCCCACAGCTTTACGAATGTACATGAAATATGGAAATGATATCCCTAATTCATTTGATCTATCGTCTTTACGCCTACTAGGAACAGTTGGTGAACCAATCAACCCTGAAGTATGGATGTGGTATTTCAAAACAATAGGAAAGGAAAATTGTCCCATTGTTGATACGTGGTGGCAAACTGAAACCGGAGGTATTATTGTGAGTTCATGCACTGGAATTGAAGCTGTCCCAATGAAGCCTGGTTCTGCGACCCTCCCAGTACCAGGAATAGATGCTGCAATTGTGGATGAAAATGGAAAATCGGTAGCCCATGGCATAAAAGGATATATAATAATTAGAAAACCGTGGCCTGGAATGTTGATGACATTATGGGAGAATGACAAAAAATATCAGAACACTTACTGGGAAAAATTCGCAAATGTGTATTATGCTGGTGACTATGCACTATCTGATGACGACGGCTACTTGTGGTTTCTTGGTAGAGCAGATGATGTGCTTAAGGTAGCAGGACACCGGCTTGGTACAGTAGAACTAGAAAGTGCATTTGTATCACATAAAGCTGTTGCAGAGGCTGCAGTAACTAGTAAGGCTGACCAGCAAAAAGGAGAGTCAATCATCGCATTTTTGGTGCTTCGAGCAGGGTTCTCTGCATCAGATCTGCTTCGTGAAGAACTTGTTCATCATATCAGAACATCATTGGGACCAATAGCATCACCTGACGAGATTTATTTTGTAAACAAACTTCCTAAGACCAGAAGCGGAAAAATAATGCGAAGATTGCTGAAATCTATATCAACTGGATCTACAATTGGCGATGTAACATCCCTCGAAGATGGTGCATCAGTACAAGAAATAAGGCAAGCCTACATCGATTTGCATAAGGTAGTTGACACTGATAGTGTTCGATCCTGACGCGAATTCATTTTATATCAGTTTCATTGAACCTTTTAACATATCAATTCTTTTGGAACTGTTATATTTGATAGAAGCATGTTGTAAAGCATTTCATGGCATTAAATTAAGTTTCAAATCGAAATTACCTTCATCTTTGATTCCATAGTTATCTTATGTCTATTTATGAATCCTGACGTGGCAGCAATAATATATTTAGCAGGTTTTGTATTCTTGTAAGTACAGCTGGATGGATCTAGTATATCTTTACAAGGTGGCGCATCTTTTACTACGTACACTATCTGACCGCTTTCATCAACCCAGATCAAATCAAGGTTATGTTCTATATTTAAAAGCCATATAGAATATAGATCAGGTTTATCATAAACTAGGATCATTGCAGAATTTAAAGGAATTTTTTCCTGTCTGAACATCAACCATCTCTGTTTTTCTGCACTAGATTTTGCGATTTCTACATTAATTAAATCACCATTTATCTCTACTTTACCTTGTGCAAATTCTAAGCCTTTATTTTTGAGTTTTAATGGAAAAAGGTTAATACCAATAGCCCCTACAACAGCTGCTATGATGATCATTGGTATCAGAAGGGCTATTTTGCTAACCAGCTTGAATCATAAAATAAAACTTATGGATTGAATTTGAACCTTACTCGTTAGCTTTTGATTATTTCATTTGATTGCAAACCATTTTGCTGATCTTGTATTTATACTATATACAAACTTTAATTCTGTTAATTGCTTGTTATCTACTTGACCATCATTTTGTGAAGAGAAAGAAATCAACTAACTTAAATCGCTCTATTAAATAAAAATAGTCCATTGGTTATATCTAGGATATACAAAATAAGTAACATCCGAATTAGCAAGCGTACCGAAGTACAATGAAGGGAGAAGGTTAGATACATTAATAACCTCTGACTAATTCAGTATGTGTCTGTTAGAATTGTAGTTGACGAAAGGGAAAAAGGTAGCAGAATTCCTGATTTACTACGCCAAGCAGGCGCAATAATTGACTTTGCACAATTAAAAGTTGGTGACTATATTGTATCTTCAGAAACTGCGATAGAACGTAAAACAATACGTGATCTAATTAGCTCAATTTATGATGGGCGATTATTTGTGCAATGTTCAGAACTTACACAACATTATTCTAAACCCCTGCTGATCGTTGAGGGAAATATTATAGAGCTTCTCGACGTTTCTACAAATTTAGATGATGATCAATTAAAAATATTAATGGAAAGAATCCCTCTTGCATATAACGCACTAGCAGAAATAGCACTAGATTTCAGAATTCCGATAATACACACGCCTTGTTCTGAATATACATCGCAGTTACTTGTTATTTTGGTAAACAAATCACTTCAAGGAAAACGAACCAGTGGCCCCCTTTTAAAAAGGATAAAGAAATCTAACCCTGTATATAACCAACAATTGTCAGTTCTCTCTTCAATACCTGGGGTAGGTGATAAACTTGCAGTAAGAATGCTTGATAAGTTTCATACACCACAACGTGCACTAAATGCTTCTATTGCAGAACTAGGAAGAATTTCTGGTTTTGGAATTACCCGAGCAGAAAAAATGCGAAAAATTTTAGATTATCCATCTAATGGCAAAATGGTGTTGAATCAAAAGACTCTTTTAGATACCATAGACCAGAAAAAGTCAAACGAAATATTTAAATAAACACATTTATTTTAAGGATAATTCCTATTTCTTCAGAAGACCATCACACATATGCATTTATTGAGGATATGCAATTAATCCATATCATAATCAGATTTTCGTAATAAATACATGTGGTAAAACGTGACGCTGGCGCTAACATGAGTAAGTATAGTTTAGTACATATTATTTAACATACCAGAATATTTGGTATTTAATAAACAAATAAAATTATCTGTCTGTCAGAATGCTTGCTTGGTTGATTATCAATATTGCTCAATCATATAATCGATAATATCAAGTTAGCAACATACACCTTATCTAAAACAATGATTGCGAGTTATTAGTTAATTCTTATGCAGTCTATTTTTATTATATAATGTGTCGATATATTAAAATAAATTTCTTAATACTGTCTGACAGATAGAATTTATGAAAATTAAGTTTGGAGAATTGGCGCTATTGTTTACTTTTGGAATACTTTTTTCTGCTCTCTGTAGTAATGTTGCTGTTTATGCACAGAATAAAACTTCAACAAGCATTACGGCGCCCGCCTCTTCTACAAACCCAGAACAACATATTACGAAAATAAAAATCATATCACCTAGCAAGGGTCAGCAAGTACCAGTAGGAAAAGACCTTCCAATATCTGGAACATCTATAGATAACAAAACAGCAAGTAGTACTGACTGTAAG
>DATFDI010000157.1:0-25013 GCA_035252175.1 Nitrososphaeraceae archaeon | reverse complement strand
ACTGCTATGTCCGCATTAGGGTCTTTTGATACGACCTCTGCAGAATATGTATTTCCGTCTGTAAAGGTGATATCTGCTCTAGTCGCACCATCTATAACGTGGTAATTAGTAACAATATGACCCTGATTATCATATACAAATCCAGAACCTAGTGCTGTACTTCTTCCAGTTGAAGGTACACCATTTAAGATTATTACCTGATTGGGATTGGACTTGGTACTTGTTATTTGCACTACAGAGTTTTCTACTTTCTGGAAGACATCTGGTAACGAAGATGAAGAATAAGGAGGATCTGAGGCAGGAGAAGAGAATGAAGACTGCGTAGTCAGATTTTCTGAAGATTCTGTTGTTGTTGTTGTTGCTGCTGCATTGCCACCATCACCAGACAGTGATTGCAGTATGTGGGTAAACTGTGCATATGAGTTTTTGTCCTTGACAATAGAAAAAGAAAGTAAGACCATCACAAGTGAACCAACTATCAATAATACAAATACTACATTGAATCTCAAGTGTTTTTCAGTTCTTTTTCATATTTTCTTATAAAAGCATTGCTTAACTATGTATATCTGACTAATGGTTTCATTGGATAACATGTTACGTACTCAATGTATTACTCTTATAATACCAGTACAAGGTAAGTTATTGGGAGTCAGTAGCAAGACCCCATCATAAAGAATCTCTAAAGCATCTACTCGAGAACATCAAGCGTCTTATAGAAGTGCATTATCCGTTTTATTCTGAAGGTATACTCGTACATAGGCTCATTGCAGACCAAATCATCTAGGAGTTGTTACCTAAAAGAGACGTGTATATATACGGGATTTATTGTTCAAATGGCCTGAAAACAATAGTGAATTAGACGGACTGGAAAAACAAAGGCAAACATTACCAATAGTTCACAAATACTCAGAGTTTCACCAACATATGGTGTGCATCATGTCAATTTGTTTCTGCGTAAGGACAAAGGGAAAGAATATTGCTTCGTTGATATGGATGATGATAGACAGGATAGATTAGCGGTTAGTAAGTTCTATGAAATTGATAGGACAAGCGGTCTCAAGAAGGAGCAAAAAGCAATCTTTCAGGAATTAAGAGTATAAATGCACCTAACGTACACTAAGATTATCCGTTTTATGATAACGACTACGATTAGATATCGATTATATTAAGATATTATCTATAACGTTTACGCCTTCCTTCTAATCTCTATATTTTATATAGACATGTTTCTAATTAGGGTTTTACAGTCAAAAAGGCAATAGGTTATTTATATATTATATTTATTTGAGGTACACATTCGATTATTAGATGAGCTCGTGAAAAGACCAATTATCCTGTTGTTTTTCAGCATATTCATCTCAGTTGTAATTGCGAATTACATAATAATTACCTCAGACCAGCACAATAGAGATGCTACCGCACTATGGACTATGAACGTAACTGCAGCTATAGCTTCAAGTCTAGGTATAGTTGCAGTATATCGCCACGGAGTTCGTGGACTTCATGGTAAATCATACTTATTTTTAACACTCGGCTTATTCTCATGGTTCTCTGCAGATCTTGCGTTACTGTATTATTACTATGCTATAGGCGTAGAAGAACAAAAATTTGTAAGTATTTCAGATGGGTTATGGTTTATAGGATATGGCTTTCTGTCTCTACATCTATTTACTATAGACACATCATTGCACAGGAGCAGTAATACTAGTAACGTAATTAATCGGAAATTTGTGATAATAGGATCACTCATCATAACAATTGTATTCGCTATTTTTAATGGATTTAATTTAATGTTTTCAGAATTTATTGGTATAGCCGAAGAAAGAGTGGACTTGACTTCTATAGCAATAACCTTAGCATATCCTATTTTAGATTTGATATTAATAATTCTATCTTCAATAGTGCTTTTTAAATTACGCAAAAATTACCAACAATCTGTTCCATGGTTCCTTTCTTCTCTGTCATTGTTGGTCAATGCAATTGCTGACGATGCAATTGCTGACGATTGATATTTAGTTGATTTTATAAATGGAAATTCACGCCACCTTATATCCTGGGATCTGCTCTATGTTGCAGATTTCATAATTATGGCTGGTGCATTATTTTGGTATAACAGATACCATATCACTTCAAACAAAAGATCTACAAAAACCATAGAACTTGAACTATAATGGGATAACGGCGCGAGTATTGATAGGCATCAATCCAGACAGATTCGATAAACTAACCACATCATTAAGAACCGACGTCGATAGCTATGCAAAACTGGACAAAGAATCCACATCTTACAATGACCAGTTCGATGCCTTTAGATCAGCATTGAAGGTGTTTCATTTCGAAGAGATTACATAATTTCAAAAAGAAACCATGGATAATTATTGTGCAAGAGAGAAAATATCACAATATCAGATGGCCACGATGTTCAATAAATTGCTAAATAGTTTCTGATTGTTACGCTTTTTCATTTATAATTCATATAAAAGAGACATGCTTACAATAAGCGCTACGACATGAAAGATGAAACGATATCAAAGCAGATGAAAAATTCAGGACTCAATTTCGGATAATGTAGCGATGGATTGGCTGTTCTATGACAAGTAACTATATGTCTATATATATTTATATTTATATTTATATGCAGTATTCGACTATCTGGTATAGTCAACAATATATCTCAGTGCATAATTAATGTATGTGAGATCTAAATGCAAATGTTCAATAAAATAGGTGCGGTTATACTTTTGGTTTCAAATATGAAAAAATCAGTTAAATTCTATGGCAGCGTTTTGGGAATGGAGCTAAAGCAGCACCCATCTAGAGATTGGGTTGAATTTGCAAAAGAAGGCAATACTGTCCTTGCTCTACATCCAATAAAGAGAACAAGTAAGAAGAGACCAATTAAGAGGAACAACAGCATGTTAGTAGGGTTCAACATCAACGATATTGAGAGTATTTGTGGCGATCTAAAAAAGAAAAAGGTAAAATTTTATAAAAAATTAACCCAAGAGCATTTTGGAAAACATGCAATTATACAAGATCCTGATGGACATTTAATTTCATTAGCAGAAATTACTCCAGAAGATGAATTCATGCAAAGTCCATATTATCATGGTTTCGCACCAGTATGATACATCAGATAAGAAAATCTAAACAGACTAGTTATGATACTATCTAGAATGTTTTAAGAGTAAACGTTAGATCAAATTGATACATCTAACTTTTAGTTATGGCAAACGCTGGATTAGAAATTACAACGATTGTTAGTAATAAAGCTACTAGCAGCAAACTATACTTGGACTCATGACATATTGCATATGTATACTTGTAAACTACAATACGAATTTAGTGTAATATGGTTTGTGAAATATTTTACTCATTTAAAGAGTTTGAATTTTTATTTCTTGAAAGTAGGCTTTAATTTACAGGATTTCTTCAATATCTCTATACTGGTTATATCTTCATCCTCTGTTATATTAAACCAGAAGGTATGTCCATCAAATTTGTCTGCAAGGCTTTTTGGCAAGTAAAATCTTTTTTTATCAGTGACACCTTTTTCTGTAACAATTATATCCCCCTATTGTCAATTGAACTTCTCCAAGTCGGAATCATTTATTCCTCTTGCTTCTTTCTTTACTACTTCATCCCAGTCAATATTATTGCCGTTAGCTTCAGGCATAATGATCCTTTTCACCCCAACGCAAATCTACTGTACCAGCCTAATAAGTAGTTCCTTAGCAAGGTGTAGATATGTTTGCACTGCAATCTTATGTATAGGATGTCATCAAAAAAACCTTAATTCATATTTAGAGCAACATAAGGGAATGCTAAAGTTCCAAACATATGGGTGTTATTTGCTTGGTTACTTAACAACTTTATAAAGATTGGTATATCAATCGAGCGTATAGTTGCGGCTTGTTTTTTCACTTTTTGGCCAGCAAGAAATTCATTATAGATTGTTTTTAAGACCCTATAACCAGCTAACAGAATGCATAATGGAAACCAAAATCAACAACATCATAGTAAAGATAAGCTAGGCCGTTCTCCAAAAGAGAATATGGAAGTTATCGTAGACATTGATAATAAATCTTGAGAAATGCTATACAGACAGTTTACACATAAGAATAGCTTTATAATGCTTTTATCAAATATGGGTATTAGACAAATATGGAAGATGACATTTATGGAAAATAATGATGGGATTTCACCCAGTGATGCAAAACCGACTTTTGCAGATTATGAGAGAAGACAGATAAAAGACATTTTTAATGTCTGGTCTGATTTCATAAAACTACCTACTATTGGGCCCTTTCAAGCTTTTTCGAAAGACTCGATATTTTATTCTCAAGAATTATTCAATTTATTTCAAACGCTAATTCAACTACAAATCAATACAGGAGACTATTGGACTCAAATGAATAATGCATACCTGCGTGCCGTAGAACAAGTATCTAACAGAATGCATAATGGAAACCAAAATCAACAACATCATAGTAAAGATAAGCTAGGCCGTTCTCCAAAAGAGAATATGGAAGAATACAGAAAGACTATAATTGATGCCTTTGAAGAAGCATTCACTGACCTGTTCAGTTCTGACGAATTTGGTACTATAAACAGTAATTTAATAAGTACTCAACTTGACGTAGTAAAACATTTACAGAATGTTGCAGAAAAGAATTTCAAAACCCTGAATCTCCCAACTCGAAGTGAACTAGATGAACTTTCCAAAGATGTTCATGAAATAAAAAGGGAGATTCATGAAATAAAGAAGAAGATTGGAATAATATTATAGATCTATTAAAATAATATTATCAATTAGGATTTAATGACTTAGAATGCAAGTGGATTTTCTAGGGGCAAACCTGAGTTTGCAACATTCAACATGTATCAGAGGCTATCGGTTCTATCAAAGCGACATTTAGAGTAGCACATACTAAAAACATCATTAGATGAAACACCGTATGACGATATAAAATGATTATAATGGGTGTACCACTTAAAAATATACAATAATGATAATGAGCTCTGCATGGCATATTAGCTTATTTCAGTAGACCACGTGTCTTCTTTGCATGACAATTAGGACATAATGCTTGACAATTCTTAGCCTGGTTATTCGACCTGTTTCCATCGATGTGATCATAATCCCATATACCAGCTCTTTTTTTGCATATGGCGCATTTGTAATGTTGTTTTAGTATTGTGTTTTCTTTTGTGTATGCTTTGAAATATTGTCTCTTTCGATATTTTAAATGTCCATGTTTTAATTTTTTATAAACTGTCCATACAACATAACAAATACTTACGAATACAATTATTTTCATTGTTGTGTTAGTTTCCTTTTGTGACCGATCCGAATCAGTACTGGTGTTTGAAGCAGCATTTTCCTGACCGTCAGCAAATTGCAGAATGGCAACATTCGAAGCGAGTAAAACAATTGAAATTATCGTTAAGAAAATTTCGGCACAGGTACTTAAAGCTTCATCTCTTTGTTGATTATTGGAACTCGTATATGTTTACTGATGTCGAATCTATGTATAGGTTGACAAACAAGAATCTGAATATTCTTTTCGTAGAATTAAATAAAATATTTTTATATGTATTTCAGTTGTCTTCCAATCTAAACTCTCTCTGCATAGCAGAGTTTGTTATTGAAGGTTCACATAAATGATCTACAATTGCAATACCGTCTACATAGTACAAGTATTCTCTGTCAATCGATAATGTACCGGAATTTGTAACCGCCACTGGACTAGTAAGTATGAAATTAAAGATATCGTTGTTACAAATAAAAGGGGTCTCCTCAACTGTCGCAGCAGCTAGGCATATTAACAATATAGAATGGCTAATCACCAGTTCTCAAGTTAATATATATAAACAAGGTTGTAGTAAGGGAGCACAAGGTTAAATATAGCCGCAGCATTCGCACCAATAATAACAAGATCATCATATTATAGATTATCCAAAGAAATATAATTTGATAATTTGATAATCCCTATAGACTCAGCAAGATCCCTTTACACACATGTACATTTTCCAAATCAACTAATATTATCATGTATAGAGTACAAATGTACTATTTTCCAGAAGAAAAATATCGAGTAGATGGTATGTCAAGTTAGCCCGTGGTTGAAAATCTCCACAAATGAAAAAGGGAAGCGTTTGCACGAGATTAGTCGAAGTAACAAATATCCATACTTAAATAAGAATTAATGTATTATTTGCGACTGCTGGTTCTTCAGCCCCTTTCTCCAACCTTCTATTTCTAGATCAAAATTTTTCAATTGTTCTTTGAACTGCTCATCACCAAGTCCATCAGGTTGTATAAACGTCCAAGTAATGGTTGAACCATTTCCGTTTGGAATCACTCTCGCATACACATTCCATTCAAGTCCTGCACCTTGGAATACATGATCGAGTATTTTGAATTCTTGATTAACAGTGAGTTTCATCTTGGATTTACTAGCAATGATGTGTTCAAAGGTATACCAACCATCAGAACTCTTTTGCATAGAATGAATTGCTCCACCTAATTCCATGTTTTTTGGATTACTAAAGAAATCAAATGTCTCTTGTGTGCTATTATGGACGATAAGTGACTTGACTATGACTTGATGTAACTCATTTAGTTTGCTCATGGCTGGAGATCCTGAAAGCCTATAATTAAATACTCGCTTCCCACTAACAGGTAATAGTATAGCAACGGAATGGGAATGATTCAATCAATGATCTTCTGTCACTAAAATTGACAAGATGCGAGTCTGTTGTATATACTGCCCACTTTAAGATTGGGTAGTTCAAAGGTCGGAAAAATAGTCAAGAATAGTAACCCTGACATTCCAAAAGAAAAGTGACGAGAAACAAAAGATGATGGATTACATGAACCTTATTAGAGAAGAACTCTTTCGGCAAAGCATTAGGCAAAAAATGGGAAGAGATCCAAACCTAATCAACAACTCGATTTGTTTCAGAAATTTTTTGGAGTATGATCTATGTAATAATATAACACTAGGAAAGACAAATACGAGTCCAAATGCTCCAGGAATAACATGACTGATTCAACTGAAAGAGGAAAATATAATGCTGTCAAATCCTTTTTCTCTCAAACATTCTCTACTGCTCAGGACCATCAGTAATAATCTCAAAGAGATTCCTTACTGGACTCGAAAATAGATTGAATTCGTGCCCTTTTTCGAAGTAACTTCCTTTTCAATTTTCATATTCTTCTCATTTGAGATATGTTGACATCATTATAGTTTTGTTTATCGATCTAATGCAAAGTGCATAAATTTTAATTATTTTATTAAAATATATCTTTGAAAAAAAGAATGTTCTCTCCATGTTTGCAGTTTTTGTTTATTAAAAAACAAAAAAGATTGTTGAACCTCTTAAGTGGTTCCTATTCTTAGCCGCTGCTGCCACTACTGCTTGGTACTTTACTCAGTATCAACAATACATTCTTTATTTGATTTGTTATTGTATTTAGATCACCTTGAGCAGACCAGTGCACGAACATCATTTTTGGTTTCTCTAATACCATGTGGTTATGAATTGCTGCAATAGTCCAATTATAGCCTCCTGTTGATTTAATCATTGTTACTAACTGTGGGTCGAGTAATGAGAATTCCCCCATGGCAAATACCTGCTGTGAGCTTGTATTGCTAGTTGCCGAGGATGTTCCTCCCATGCTCTGTCCACGATTACTGATGCCGCTTCCACCGCCACTGCCGCTATTACTGGCATTTGATTTTACCATTAGATCAGAGATTGAACCTACTTCTACTATAGAATTTATAGTTGAGAATTTATTCATATTCATGTTACCTGGCCCAATTATTGTAGGAGCCTGTCTGGGTATAAGTACGTCACATATCTTGTTAGGATTAGGGATGGATATTCCTCCTATATTAGAAGCTATAGCCTGACAATTTAGACTAAGACCAGCAGCTTTTGTCCCCTGACCTTCACCACTTGAAGAGGAAGATGATGATGCTATAGTATTAGTGTTAGTAGATGGCTGAGCTAATGAATCATTCGTCATAGTAGATAGCACAGTCGCAGCTGATAGCATCAATATTGATACAATAAGCGCTGCAAACGTTCTGCTTGACATTGACCTTTTTTTTACTTTTGAATTTCTTTCTGTATTTTTCGTAATCATTAATTGCTATGGAACTACAAAATTCTTAAGGCTTGTATGCATTTTATCTACTACTGGAGTGATTATATTTTCGTTATTATCAAGCTCCACGACTTATTAAAAGAAAAACAGCAACAAGAAGACGACGGGAGGTTGGACGAACACGATGAATGAAGTTTGAGCCAATGCATTAGACAGGAAATTGGGATCTAAGGGACCACCTATCCATGAGTTTTTCTGCAGATGATTTGGCATCATCATCAGTTGTAAATACTTCTAAGGTAATTGTTCTATCATGACCAATATGCTTTAGTGCTTTGACTGCATTTTGATGGTCTATGAAACCTTCGCCTATAAGCAGGTGTTCATCTTTCTGTCCACGATTGTCATGCCAATGAATATGAATTATTTTGTCTCTAAATGTTTTTATGTAATCAATTACTGAAGCCATTCCTCCAGAGGTAAAAGCATGCGGTATATCCAGACGGACAAATAATTTGGAAACATTACCAATAATATAGTTGAATTCGTCTAAGTTGTGTATCCCATTTGAAAGTGGCACATTTTCTAACATTACATCTACTTTATACTTTTGAGCCTGGTTAACAATTTCTCTAAGACTTTTGATCATGTTATCTAAAACTGCCTTCCTTTTTTCTCCATAAAAAATACCGTTTATGTTAGCATGAAAATTTATTAGATCTACTCCTAGTTTTTTTGCTGTCTTAATTTCTCTGTGCTTCAAGAATCCACGCATGCCTAATATAATCATAATCTGAAGCTAAATCTATCCAATAGGCTGTATGACCAATAGGCCTTTGTTCGAATCTTTCAAGCAACTTTAGTATTTCATCCTTCCGCTTATTGATTATGTCTGGATTACCTTCAGGACCTTCTATTCCTATTTCCACATAGTCAAAAATCAGCTCATATATTTTGTTTATCTCACTTATTATGTCAATCGAAGGGTTAGTGAGTAGTCCATATGATGGCATAAGCGGAGGCTCTGTGTTTTGTTACTTTATTTATTATTATTTAACTCACATTCAAATGTTCCCATAACATTCGCGAAATGTCTGAGAACCAAATCTCTTCTACAACGAATAACGTTTAATGCATACACTATTTTACTATTATATTTTCTATCATATCATCATTTCGAATGTTGAATATGTGTACAATATCATGAGTTATGTGCTTTTTAGAAAGTAGGATAGAGGAATTGCGGGGGCTAAAAAGAATTTACTTGTCAATCCATTATCTCCTTGAAAAAGATAAAAAGATTACTTTGCTGATAACATTATCTTTTCTCCAAATGTTTTACCATTGTCGTTACTTATTCTTATCATAGGTTCATTCATCGTCTGATTCCTTTCCCACCATGTGATGTATACATTATTACCAGATGCAGCAATCTCTACATCTTGTGATTCACTATTAGGTGAGTTACTTAGATTCATCCTTTCTCCAAATGTTTTACCACTGTCTGCAGACACTTTGAACATTATTTCATCATTTCCTGTTTTGTTAGATGACCAAGTAACATATACATTATTACCAGATACAGATATTGGTACCAAAAACACCGGCGCACAACATTGTGACGACTTCGAAGTGTCAGAAGAGCTTGTTGACAGTGATAATGGCACTAGGTTCATAGCAGCACCATTATAAAAAGCACCTATTTGTAAAAGCAATAAAAACTCTGCTATGGATATGCATAGAATTATTCTACCTATAGGAAGTTGAGAGCTCTGCATTTATTATATGTCGATACATAAAAGTTATAAAAAGTTGCTCTCTTCAGCATATGCATACAAGCGTATAGCTTATGCTATTGTTATTTTTATTGCCAATCTGTAGATAGAAAATTTTATTACATAAGATACAACTTAATATTTAGCAGTGTATGCTATGGTGTATAAGAGCAAAATATATCTTTATGTCTCTACTGCTCTTAACCATTATTTTAATAACACCTAGAATATTAGTATCATTTGTATTACATGCACAAGCTCAAAATACTTCTCCTTCTTTTGCACGTCAACAGGTTAATGATGAAATAAATGATACCAAACAATTTATCAGGATTGAAAATAACAGTCAGAAAAGAAACGGCTATGATAAAAATCCATTATCTGAATCTATTGACATTCAAAGGGTAAGTTATTCTAGTGATGGAAATTTCTTAAATGCCACGATTTGGCTCGGTGGTACAGGGGTTAAGGAAAATCCTTCCCTATATGGAGCTAGTATGGTAGCGTATGGAATGGTAATTGATGCAGATAACAATGAAAAAACTGGAAAAGCAGGATTTGATTATCAAGTTGAAGTTCAATGGAACAACGGCGCATGGCATAGAACATACGTGGAATGGGGTTCAGACAATACCTATAGACTCATAAGTAGCAACCAAAACTACACCGGTTTTTTTAGAAACAATCAGAATTATGTGTTATTATCTTTAGACTTGAATACAATAGTCTCTCCTCACACCTATAAAATAATGGTGTATTCAACTGCAGCGTACAGCAAATCTGACTTTGTATATGATCTCAGTAGTGTAATTGATATTCCGCCGCCACAATATGACATTTTGACGATACCAAATCCTATAGTCTTAAGACAAGGAGAGCAAAAAGACATTGGAGTACAATTAAAGTCAAATACAGGCATTATTCCTCAAATCATGAATTTTACTATTGAGGAACACCAATCCAACATAAATGTGGACTTTAATCCAAATAAAGTAAATATGTCTTCTCTTGGTGTCGAGCCAGCCCCTTTCACGATTGGGGTTCTACCGAATGCACAAATCGGTGAATATACAATACCAATGCTAGCAAATATCTCTACTGGATCCTCTGTTCCACTTGGTGTTTTCTTTGGACTTTACAATACATCAATTTCAACTAAAGGATTTAAGGCAGTACCAACGAATTTGACAATATCTGTAGTAGAACCAGTAAGTATTCAAGAACAAGTCAAAAATTTCTGGGCTGTATATGGACCACTTATTTCCTTGATTGGAGCAGGATTTGCCGGAAGCGTATCAACATATGTTTTTGATCGCTTAAGGAAGCGGCAGGAGAGAAATACCTTGACATGAAACGTTTGTATTGTTCGGCATTGGTTAATAATTAATCGACGTATCTTCTTTAGAATATATCATCACCACAACAGGTAAACTTTCCTCTATTATCTTGGTTGATCTTTTAGACTAGCACTGTAGATAGATTACATATGATGAACTATGCTATACTTAGAATATGACCGATTATAGTAACGGTAATAGTAACGTCGCAGGAGGTTGGCATACCAGGAACGATACTCCGTGCATGATTAGCTGAAATTTGTAGCTGAAACTGAAAACGGTGGCTTTAATAGCTGGTCTTACAAGTGACCATTTCCCATCCATGGTGGCATGATAATGGCTATGGAAACTTTACATGGATTTGGATGGTTGCTGCAGCTGAGCGTACTAAGAATATGCAGTTCGTAACAGGAGTGACAGCAGCTGGATATCGCTACAATCCAATTATCATTGCAAGGCCTTTGCATCTCTGGTGTGCTCAAGTGTCCTCTGAAAGGTGAGACAATTCGGTATATCTATACTGATTCACAAAATAACAACCCCATTACGTAGAGTGACGCCCATTGAGAACTTGGCATTTCTTCCCAGATTTGATAAAGAAGTAGAAAGAACTGTAACTCGATGCGGCAGAAATTGTTCTAGGATTTTTTTGGCTTGACAGAAAAGCTTACTTACAGTAATTTCAAGATGGGAAGAAAAAATATGAAGAAATGAGAGAACAGAGGGTAAGAGATACACACAGATTCATTCAAACTAAAAGAAAGAAAGCAAAGACAATATACAATAGTTAATATCTCTATATCTATTATGATTATGAATTGATATTTTGCTTGTTACTTAACAGATTATATTAACAGGTTCTATGGAGATAACAACAAATATCATTTGTTTTTTAGCATATCTTCAATAGCTTGGCTGCAGTTTAGCATTCGCTTTTGCTTAGCATAATCTTCCACTAGTTTCAGCTCCGCACGCGTAAAGCAAATTGGCATTGTTCTTTCTTCAGATTTAGTCATACTGGCTTTTAAAGTACAGAAAGTTATAATTCTTTCTCCGCACTAGGTAACTTAATCTAGCAAAGTCTGCGTACTATTACGTAGTTAATCTGTGTATTGATAAATGTACATGGCCCCCCAGTTGTCACTGCGGTCAATAAATGCCAAGGCTGGTTGACTAAAACGAGTAGTTAACCCTTAGCTCTCACAATTTTTATTCTATCAAGAACTTTCCAATATTCAACTTCTCCGCCCTGTCTAATTTTATCTCTTATTTCATCTTCAACAGATGATGTTTCAAAGACTTCAAATGTCTCGAGATCCATCAGCTGAAGTGTCTGGCCAGATATCGAGATAACCTGACCACTTCTCTTATCAATTAATGGTACTTCTACACTAGCCGATACTGGAGATACTAGGCTGTGTCTCGAACCATCAAAGACACCCATAGCTGCTACTCTGGCCTTTGCTGAACCATGTTTTCCAGGTTTGCTATGATCATATGAAACTATTCTGCAGGGTTCTCCGTCAATCACAATGTATGAACCAACCTTAAGGCTGCCAAGATCCATTGGCTTGCTCAATTTATATCCGGAATACCTTTACGAAGCCTTAATAAAAAAATAACGTTATGATAGAATATAAGCTACCGTACCTTCTGCTTGCGGAGAGTACATGAAATCTTGTATATTACAAAGTATAGTGTGAATGTACGTCATTAATATAACTTCCCAATATCTATTTTCAGAGGGTAGAAATTATCATTTTATCTTGTCCAGAATAGAAAAACTGACTAAATTGCTCAATAAAATGCCTCTCCTCGCTACTTCTCTTCTTGTCCGCTCACAGTATTTTTGATCGCTTTGATGTGTCTTTTCTCCATCGACCTCTAGGACGATCGCATTTTTGGAATACGGAAATATAAACCTCAATTGCCCTGTAGTAAGTATTTGAATACTTGCCAGACTTGCCTTCTTTACTCGATCCCTTTTAGATATCGCATTTGTAAGATCCTCAATTTCAATATTGCCGTAAGTATACTTTGTGAAGTAGATTGAGATGTAATTAAGCCTTTCACTTGCACGGTCAAATAAAGAACTATTTAGATTGAACATGAGAGTGAGCCTATCATTACTTTGCCTATTGATATCTTCCATTACAATTTCCTTTTCCCTGAATGATGCAAGAATGTAATGATTCGCCTTATTCGGGAAATATGGCATGCTCTCAGATGAAAACGTAGAAGCTACAAAGTACATGACATCAATATTATTTGACTTCTTCCAATAATCTAAAAGTGGCGTAGAGAGCTTTTGGTGAGGCGTACATATATAACCTTGTACTTTACTCTCTACTCCAGGCAACCTGAGTTTTACTTATTTTACATAGATATATGTATTATTATCAATATTACTCATATCATAATCTAGAATCTTTCCGGAATAAGTACAACTATTGTACTTACCAACCTGTCTCAGAGCAATTCCAGTTCGGCGATTTCGAAAACAAAAAGCTCTAATTATTGCATCTTGCTGATTTAGTACTTGTTGCGACATACCATCGAGATGAATTTACCCCTTTTAACTTCAAGATATAAAATGGTATAAGTGTATAACAAGCAATTAGTGAGAATGCTCCAGATGGATCATCTGAAATAATACGCATAGCCTCAATTAATGCGATAATTGGTGAGAGACAAAATTTGAAGCTCCTCATATACTTGTGAATTTGCTTGTGGCCATTAACAGCCCTTAGAACTTGTGAAATGAAATCAGACATAGTATTTGCAGGATAAAAGTATACCACGGCATTTTCATTATAAAATATATCAAATCCATATTCGACTGCCTTGCATTGGAGATAAAGATCTATTGCAATTATGTCATTGGGTATTGAAATTTTCTTGGCAAGGTCAGAACGAATCGACAAAGCTCTTCCCATTACTGTGTATTGTGAAAGACCCCTGGTTCTAATTGATTCAAGCCATTTTGAGATAAAAGTGGTTGCTCTACCTATTATACTTCTAGCTTGAATGGGCTTTTGATTTGATGCACAGAGCCCCACCATTCCATTTATCTTTGATAGTAGTTCACGTGTACAATTGGGTTCTGGAATTATGTCTGCATCGTATAGTATTATGATATCTCCTGTTGATTCCTTAAAGATCTCATTCCATGCAGCGGCTGCTCCTCTCCTCTCATCGTAATGTATAAACTTAATTCTCATTGAGGACTTATTCATAAATTGATCTATTACTTTCGGCGTGTTGTCAGATGAATCATCAGAAATTATTATTTCTGAAATAAATTGGCTATTTGAAATATCTGTCTCCAAGGTTCTTAGCAGCGTAAGTATATTCTTTTCTTCATTAAATGTAGGAATACCTATGGTCACTTTGAGCAACTGTAGTAATACCTTAAAATTTATGGATTTTATATATAGTGTGCTGGTAATACCTAACTCAACATTAGATTGGATGTGAAATAATCACTGAGATTGTACGTTGACATTATTTTGAATGTATGGTTTCCAAATCGACCACTATCCCAAGTACCCCTTAAGTATGCCTAACTAAATATTAAATATCTATTTATTGCTCACTTCACATAAAGATTATGTCTTTTTTGGATGTATTACAACCAAGGGCCAATTGCCTATCAAGGGTTGAGGGGCTTTTGTTCTAGTTTGCATATCTGTTCCTCTACACATTTCATATTGACTGAAATAGCACCCTCTCGTGATATTGCATATATATGTTGAATTTTCTTTGCATGTACACCTTCGTAGTAGCAAAAATTTGGTAGTAAAATAATAAGAATAAAAAGGTATTCATATTGCTAACTCTAACTTAGTTTAGAATTTTGCATATTCCACCCGCTACACCCGGCTTGAGTCACAAGGAAATTCTTGGATCTGTTGGCATGCAAAAAAGACATTTGATACTTCCTGTGTTTGTTCAGGAAAGACAGGATGAGGAAGAACTTAAAATCGGTATGATGCCTGGAATAACAAAAGTACCTCTAGATAAAATGACTCAAAAAATCCAAGCTATAATCGATGCTGGAATTAAATCAATTATTATCTTTGGAATCCCCAAAAAGACCGACGAAAAAGGATCATTAGCTTCTAGCACGGATGGTGTAGTTCAGCAAGCATTAAAAAAGATAAGAAAAGGATATGAAAACCAGCTAAAAATCATAACAGATGTCTGTTTGTGTCAGTACAATACTTCTGGACATTGTGGATTAATTATTAACAATGAGGTAGACAATGACTCTACATTAGAGTCGCTATCCAAAATCGCTCTTAGTCATGCGGAAGCAGGCGCAGACATTGTAGCACCTTCATCCATGATGGACGGTCAAGTGTATTCTATAAGAAAAATGCTAAAAAAACACGGATTCCAAAAAACAAAGATTCTTTCCTACTCTGTTAAACAATCGTCCTCATTATATGTGCCATTTAGATCGGCGGCTTTCTCCAACACGAGCAAATTTAATGTTATTGATAAGTCATCGTATCAAGTATCATATACGAACTCTAGACAAATTCTAAGGGAAATAGAAATGGATGTTCGCGAAGGAGCAGACATGCTGATGATAAAACCTGGAATGACATCTCTTGACATAGTCTGTATGATAAAAGAAAATTTTGATTTTCCGATTGCTGTACAAAATGTCTCAGGCGAATATGCTATGATAAAGGCTGCTGCAATGCGTGGATGGATTAGTGAAGAGGAATGGATGGTTGGTTCTGTTGCATCGATGAAAAGATCAGGCGCAGACATGATTGTTTCTTATTTTTCTATGGATATAGCCAAGTATCTGGACGATTAACATTTGCCTATTTTATACCACATTAGATAAAGCGCCCAACGTGCACATAACTCTTTTTCATTCTGACTTGATATTCTATGCTTAATTGTGATCTAAAATGTATTATGATTATGGCAGTCTTTCTTTCCCTTTCAAATTTAATAGATTCTTGTCCATTTATTAAGTAAGCTTGGATTACTTATTCGTGGTAAGGCAATCAAAGCTTGACATTATAACGCCCTTGTAACTTTAAAAGACAATTAACTGCTCGAACAAAAGTATACGATTAAAAGATTAGTTAATACTCTTATATAGTGAATTCGGCAGCGATTTCTTTATAAACAAACATAGTAATGACGTCTTTGTAATATGATAATTTCACGTGGTTCTAAAAAAATCTGTCCATGAATACTGCATCTTTGAATTTGCAAATAACAGGTATGTACATGTGTATGCCACCGTGTCAAATATAAGTTACGCGTCTTATTGTTATATTTGGTCATCTTCTGAATAATTTTGTATCGCCTACTATGTCACAATTCTGTGCTCATAATCGTTGTTATTTTTTCTTCTTACTCATAAGATAATTTTTATCTTATCAAGCCTCTAATTCATAATAAAATGCATATATAATACGGATCCTATGAATTAAATTCTAGTTAGAACTATATATCTTACAGGAAACAGCGATTTTTAGTCAGATAGCTTCCATATACTGCGTGCTATAGTATGTAATCTATGATTCCTGGCAATCTGGTAATGAGTCACAATTATATAACATACATACAACCAACGAACATGTCCCGCGGTAGCTCAGCCTGGTAGAGCTTTCGGCTGTAGATGTCGGCTATATTATATGCTGACCACGTGAAGCAGCCTATCGGGCGTATAATGCGCAGTAACCGAAGAGTCGCAGGCTCAAACAAATTGGCCGAAAAGCCTTTTTGGAGCAGATCCTGCCCGCGGGATACATATTTCCTTTTAATATGTGCAAACATTCTATGATCCCATCATACCAGGAATTTTGATTGGAGTTCTGTACCACTTAGTTATAACTAATCCTTGATCCGTAGTAATTGTTACAGATTTTAGGGGAGAGCTTTCGGAAAGGGAAAGCAATACTTTCTCGCCTGGTAGAGTGATGCTATTCTTTCACTAGACTTGTTGTCATTACCACCGTAACTTACTAATATGTTCGTAACAGGTAATTTCCCACTGTCAGCCGAGATGTACTAAAAAAATTTTGGCTGTCTTTAATTGCATCAACATCAATAGCATAATCTCTGTGGTGGGCATACAAAGAGTATCAAAACAAGAGTAATGGCTATAGTTGCTCCACCGATGGCGGCAAATATGCTGGTACGCCGCATAAGATATAATGCCTAAATATGGTACTTAAATGTACTGTAAGTAAAGAAGACAATAATAAAATTTTCATGAAACACGTTCCTTATAGTATAATGAACACCAATGAACCTACAACTGCATTTAATCCCCTATAATTATGAGATGTAAAGAATAAAAAAAGAAAACAAAAATAATTCTTCCTATACCAATAAATTTCATAGCAGTAAAAAGACGGATTGACTTAACATCTAGATAAGCTTAAGTTTTTAGACATATTTGATAACAAAGATAATCATAACAGATTATACTATTTGCTTTGGACTAATATGCTACAATCATGGATTATTATAATGTGCTAGAAGTTAGCAGTGCTGCCTCCTCAGATGATATCCGAAAATCCTTCAGATATCTAGCTTTAAAATACCATCCAGACAGAAACAGAAACTCAGAAGAATCCAAACAGAAATTCATGCAGATAGTTGAAGCCTATAAAGTGCTCTCTGATGAGCAGGCGAGGAAAAACTATGATATTGGTGCTACAACTATTACTAACAATAATGATATTAGCAAATACCACTATGTTCATTATGGCTCTTATAATTACAACCCCATACGACGGTGGACATTATCTTCAAATTCTCATGAAATGTATAGGTACGCAGACATCAAGAGAAAGTATATTCAGAATAAGATTTATGATTCTCATACGAGTACCATATCATTATCATTAGTTTAAGAGTCGACTCACCACCATTCTTATTATCTGTTATATGTTGACGAATCTCGTGTTACATTATTAAGAATTAAATTCTGCACTTGTCATTGAATCCACTCTAACGCCTGAACTCTAATTGTCATCATATCGACATCTATAGGATTTATGGATTTCCTTATAAAGATTCTAAGTCTGTCCGTTTGAGCCGTACTATAATTATTATTGTTGCTATCTTCTTTCGTTCTTCGTAAACTAGTTATACATATTACACTAGTAGCAATAATGGTTATGACTATTGAAAGGGGTTAGCCATTGCTCTGAATATTGGAACAATTTATTCTCCTTCTCCTTCTTTCACTTCTTTTACCTCTTCTCCTACATCATTTCTAATGCTCAATTTTTCGCTTATCAATTGTTCACTTATTTTTTTGGTCTCGCTAACTGGAACTTTCTTTATTACTATCTCTTCTTTTACATGAGGTTTTTTTGAAATCATGATATCTTCTCTTTTTAGCGGAATAGTAATTTCCGTTTTAGATTGCACTATTTCGCGGGTTGGATAGGATGATGATGTTGTATTGTCTTGTATCGACCTTTTTTCAATAACCAGCTCCTCGTGCGTTAACTCTACTTCGACTGTCTTGAATTCAATTTTTGGTTTCTTTATTACTTTTGCCTCTTCTATCGTTTCTTTTTTTGTTAATTCTAATTCTTCTTCGATTACTGGTATGGGCCTTTGAATGTCGGGAGGAGCAGCAAATGTTGTTGATTGAGTCTCAGTTTCTTGGGTTAAGGCCGGCCCAGTCATAAATTTGTTTTTTGCCTCTTCTTCTGTTATATCAACCACCAGGGTATGGCCATCGAATCCATGTGAAATTGACTTAGGTAGATAGAATTTTTCTTTCTTCAAAGTACCTCTCTCTGTAACTATGATATCCTCTCTTATCTCTAATACTTCACCAAGATTTGCATCGTTCAGTCCTCTTACTTCCTTTTTTATGACTTCATTCCAATCTGTAACGTGACCAAAAGTGCCGCCTTCCATTATATAATTACATATTTAATATTAACTCATATAATTCATTCTTAATCTGAGAGTATACTGGAAAAGAACCAACCAAAGTCCAAAATACATCTACTACAATGAATGCTCATTATCACCAGCAAACAGTGTGATAATTGTCATAAAATAGAAAATGCTACATTTGCAGATTTTATTTTTATTCTCACCAGTCAATTCTTTATTAATAGAACTCTTGAAACGCAGGATCAAACCACTTCTGTACTTCTGCATTATTTTTCCATATTTTACTTATGATGCCATCTCTAAAAGCACATTTCATCCGTCACAGCCATCTTGAATTCATTTATCTTCTCTATGATCTGAACGGTTACTTCTTCTTCATCTATGAACATCTATCTGGTTGATCATCTCTAACCGCTTCAATAAATAAGCGGTATGTCTCCTAGTCTTGTCATAGTACGGCGTCATGGAAAATGAGTCCTAGTGTATCGCTTCGCTTGCACTATATCTTATTTGTGCTCGAAAATATTCTTTGCACCACGTATTGGTCTGAAATTTGTAATAATGATTAGCATATCCCTATGCAATTTAATAATAACAACTAACACAAAGATACCAGATAATAATGTAGACAGAACATTATTTTATTGAGTAAGGTGAATATCGTGGGATTTATCAATGTTCCACAGTTCCGGTTAAAACTACTAGATAGTAATTACTACGATCAGTTATAACGAATAATTCTATATACCTCACAAGAAAATGTTGGGGAAATGTGATACCAATGACTTTTTAATCTTTGCGTTCCTTATCTTATAAATGACAAACACGGGTGTTATAGCCACAAATTTTGGTAATATCTTATTGGAGTTCTATCCAAAAGATGCACCAAATACCGTTCAGAATTTCAAAGAATTGTCAAAGAGAGGATTTTACGACGGATTAATATTCCACAGAATTGTGCCGGGATTTGTAATACAAGGGGGAGATCCCAATACAAAAAATAATACTAATAGAGGCAAATGGGGAACTGGCGGCCCAGGATGGAATATAAAAGCAGAATTTAACAAAAACAAGCACTCACGTGGAGTCTTATCCATGGCGAGATCACAAGATCCTGATAGTGCAGGATCACAATTCTTTATAGTGCTGAAAGATTCAAGCTTCTTAGATGGCCAATATACCATCTTTGGAAGGGTAATGCAAGGAATGGATGTTGTTGATAAAATAGCATCATTAAAAACTGATTCTGCTGATGCGCCTGTTGATGCTGAGAAATCAAAGATGATCAAGGTCACTGTGAGCGATTAGGATAAGTTAAGAGATCAAAAGCACAAATTCTGTTATTGCAATATGGAGATGACTTCTAGTCCATTTCATCGTACATGGAGGACAATATAAATTCTCATCTTAGGTCTATAATCAGATAGCCCACTCCTATGTGCAGTAACCTTTGGTATATAACTGGATCTACCAAGATTGTGCATGTGAAGAACCAGTTTCTTGCCAATAATGAAGAGGTCTCATCCTATACCAGACGAGCTCCCTGTAACTACCGCTGTTAGTATCTCTTTATGGTGTTTGTATCTTCATTATTCATCTGCTAAACGTGGGTGTGCTAAAACCGCTATTCCACCGTATTCTCTGCAGCACCATTTTAACATATTAACTGTGCACTCCCAAATGTCGTATCTACTATAATTATAAAATCCGCATTTAAACAAAATAACGTGTTACCGTATTATCGCGATGTTTTCATGCAAAGCCTTTTTGCTACCTTCTGTTATCATATCGTTGTCGTCTGTTATCACCTGTTCCCACCTGTTATCATGTAATTTTTGGCGAATTCAAAATAGGCTATTTTAGTGCGGTGTATTGAATTAAAAATTTTTGTATTAATTACAGACCATTGTTCTCTCTCTTTGTTGGCTTTCGCTAGTTCCTATTCACATTCCAATATTCATTCTTTAAATGGAGGCGACCTATAGCAACAAGATACTAGCGACACTGGTGCTGCAGTTATCGGTATCAGGTTGTAACACTGCTTACCGGAGAAAGAACGTGAATTCCTGCTGCAGTTCCTTCGTGCGCCAATTAATATTCCCGAGACGGCCTTTCTCTAATGTCATCTAATGATTAAATTATATTGTAGCAGAGATCTTTCAGTAACAGTCTTTGAACAGGTATCTTACAATATTGTTGCTAATTTTTGTTGCATTGTCTTCTTGTATTTTTACAAATGGGATCAATATTCTGATAGCCCAACCTACTACTGCTTTCTGCCAATTTACTGCATCGTATCTATTGTATGAGTGATAAGTAAAAGAGCATCAAACAGCGTGCAATTAGTAGCTCCTGACAAATCAAACCTGGTATAATGGTAATAACCTGGTTTGTCAGAATAACACAAGTTGCCATAGAACTAGCAAATCGTGGGAAGTCAATTAATAACTATTCAATCTAATGTTCCCTCAAATTTCATTAACCGCCATTTGATACCTACCTCGATTTTGCTTTGATAGGAGACAAAAAATGTTGTAGCGGTTTAATTGTGTAAGTTTGTTTGTTTAATTGTGTCTTTATGTACCCATATCCAGATCATTTGACCTCTACTGTTGTTCCATCTTCTTCTAGTTTTGTTGGATTTTTCTTTGGTAGCTCAATATGTAGTACTCCATTACTCATTTTAGCCCTAACTTTAGAAGACACTATCTCTTCGGGAACTGGGATCTTGCGATAGAATGAGTTATAGGAGCGTTCATTGTATACAAATCTCTTTCGCTTATCCTCTGATTCTTCTTCCTTGGATTGTTCGCCAGAGATTTCGACTGAGCCTTCAGTTGCTTTTACTTTTACCTTATCTTTTTCTATTCCAGGTACTTCTACTTTTACCTCGTATTTATCTTCTTTCTCGACCATATCAAAAATCGGCATTCTTACCGTAATTTGATCCTGAATATCTTCAGTTGTAGGTAGAGATGGAAAGCGCCAGTCCCATAAAGATGATGAAGATGACCAAGGCATCATCATATCTTCAACATCTCTTCTAAAAGTATCGAAAATGTCATCCATGCGTCTGGTCTGCAAAGATCTTTGGGATTCTATTGCTTTTTCTCTATCAGTGCCAATTCTGCCACTCTTACTTTCGCTGCTACCTCTTCTTTTAAAGTCCTGAAGGCCAGGTTTATACGCACTTACACCATCCCTTACTTTTCTAATATTTGTCTTAGTTTTTTTAGATGATGTAGACATATATGTTTACACTCATTATTGATTGGAGATGGCAATATATGAATTTTAATATAAACCATGGTTACGCGGGACGCAGTACTACGAGAGGACTTGGCCAATGCTGCAATCCTATCAAGCTCACGTGTTATTCCATAATGATAATGTTATTAGTAATCTGTAGAATACTGTAGATAGCACCTATTGCATATAATTAGCTGTTGTGCAGGCGCAAACCATATCTCTACAATTTTGAAAACATCGCTTGTGTTTATAATAGTTTTGTCCTTCGCTTTACCGCTTGCAAATGTCTTTGCACAGCATATGATGACGCCTCCTGCTGCAAGTATAGGAGATAGAAAGGTAACACTAAGCTTTCATACCGAACCACAGGACATCAAACCAAATCAAACGGTGTTAACTAAGCTTGCATTCATAGATCAGAATACAAAACAAACTCTGCAACATGTTACCGTCAGAATGGAAATTTCGGACATCACCAATGGTAAACGTCTACTATCGGAATTCTTTCACGCCCATAACGGAAACATAGATATTGATTTCAGGCCCGCCCTCGGTCTAAAATACGCTGTAACCGGTAATATGGACGATCTCACCAACGCTTGGATTGCAGATCCTGGCAGTCCTATAATTGTTAATGGACCGATATTCCCTCACCCTGGTATATATAACCCTAACTAGAGGTTACTACTATTGACAATGATAAAACAGACCTGCCACAACCATTGAAATATGAGCTAAATATTCCTGTATCATAACGATATCACCAAAGCAAAGTTGTAACCATCTTCAATAAGATATTTGGGTACCTGATGAGATGGTTTTTCTTCATTTTTTGATAATCCTACTACAGCAATATTTTACAAGATTAAGATTTCCTTTATTTGAGAATCTGACAAAAAATCCGAATCCATATCCTCATGTGTGTGTTTCGTGATCTATTTATATTTACATCTTTGAGTTCATTCACTTATCAGCTTTCTTTATATGGTGTCAGCCCTACAATCAAACCATCGCTCCATCCATATTTTGTATGGAAAAGATTAGATACCTCTTCAACTAGTTTAGCGTCAGTGGTTTTATCGACTATTCGCGCCTTGCCTTCGAATGACTTGTAGTTTACACTAAAGCTAACTCCTGGATTGTGGAGGATATTTTGAACCCAATGAGCCTTTTCTCTACGTTCGGATATAATATAATATTTATCAGCATGGGATACAAACCATATCTCTATCTTATGCTCTATTCCAGTTTTCCATCCTTTTGTAGTCAAATATAGAAACTGTTGCTCTTGTTTATTACTCACTTCAATAACGCCTACTATATTAGCATTGTACAATTGGATTTAACTTTGATATCACATGAATCGCAAGGTCAATAGAACTTGCTAAACACCAATCTGACATCAGCATAGTCGAATAGAAAATCATCATACTATATCATCTGTTTTTGATGTGTATGTTTGAAATACAGAATCAATATCTTTGTCTTCAACTTTTTCTCGGATCTTTTCGAATAAGGGGCTTTATGATCGTATCTCCAATAATATCCTCATCAAATAGCAATGAATTCCGCTCTGCTGATTTTTTATTTCATCATATTTGGACATGAAAGTTCTTGAATTAGTGTTATATTTTTCTGAGGAGTTCAAACCTTCTATTTGCAGAAACTATGTAGTGCATGGTATTTTTAAATAGCCTTATTATCTCAAGTACAAAGCAAATACCATGCGTGGAATCTATCTCCAATAGGAGTTAAAGAATCCACAACATCTGCAGTCACCTAGGCGCTTTAATAACTGAACCTGTGTATTAATTGATAAACAATAATAATTCATCTTATCATTTCTGACTATATTGTATATTATATATGGTGTATTACTGTATACTATTATTTTTTGGTTAAGCGAAATCATCCCTTGACAATGGTACTTGCTGGAAGCCATGTCAAAAGTTGCAACTTCTAGTAAGAATTGCATTTTATGATATCTAGTCAAACTTGAGGATCGAATCGAATTTCGGGCTTTATTTGCAATATGAAGGAAGGAAATCAAGACTAATAGTAAAAGACGAAAGGCCGCATTATTTATATACAGACTATTAATTTTATTCTAATGATGGACCAAATCTATCTTTCCATAGGTAACAAAAATCCTTGGGCTTCCAAGGTCCATCATGCCAACTATGGATCCCTCTATTACCCAATGTAGTGAATGATACACTTACACCATTCATTAGATTCAACTAATATGTCCGGTAATATACAGTATCAATTTATCTTAATATGCCTATGTGGCATATTAACTGACATGTATTACTTTTTCTGTCAGTTAACTTATGGATTTAAAGTGACGTGTAATACAGCATAAGATATGAATAACTCACAATGGAACCAAAAATATTTTCATTGTTTCATAAATATCTTATTACTTTAGATTAGAAGTCTGTTTGCCATTTGATTTTTACATGTTCATATATCAAAAATTACATGATGGTGTAATCCTTAATTAACATAATTCTTATTGTAATGTTGCAGGATAGTGATATAAGAAATTGGGTAGAAAAACTAGAGAAATAGTAAAGGCAAACATTACTGATGTCATCCAGGATCTAAACAAAGCATATGCAGATGAATGGC